>JAGBUD010000070.1 GCA_017630995.1 Clostridia bacterium | reverse complement strand
TCGAAGGCTGCGGCATAACCAATGCGCCTGAGAGCTTTCTTGGCATATACTTTGCCGTGAAGCTTTTGAAAAACTCGTAGGGCTCGCCCTCATACCCATTCTTTTTCATAAAATCACGAGAAATATGAACATGAGCGTCGTAAATTTTATCAGGAAGCCTTGAATCAAAAAAATCGTAAAGCTCCTGCTCGAATTTTTCATCGTAAGAAGTTTTGGCCATGACTGATTCTCCCTATCTCTAAATATATTATTTATAAATCAGGCTGCTTTATTATTTTCTGTTCATCTGCACCTTAAGGTTTCCGATTGCGGTTGCCTCTATGGGAAGCGCCACAACCTTCTTTCCGGTTATCTTCTCGGTAAGGTCGTTGAGGTAGCCGTTCTTCGCTCCTCCGCCAACGATATAGATCTCAGGATAGGTCTTGCCGGTATTTCTTTCAAGGTCGCCGATTGCCCTCTTATAGCCATGAGCAAGGCTGACGTATGCCGCGTTGAAGTAATCGGCATCTGCCGCGGGCATCTTCATATTTCTTGAAGCAAAGTAATCGTCAATTGCGCCCTTCATAGACTTGGGAGCCATAAACGACTTGTCGTTTACGTCAAACACCTCTGCAAAGCTCGAAGCCGCCGCCATATTTGCAATATCGCCGTAAGAGGTTTCGGGGCAAAGCTCCTTGCGAAGACTCTGTATTATCCACATTCCGATTATGTTCTTCTGATAGCGAATATAGCCAACTCCGCCCTCGTTTGAATAGCCTGAAACGCGGCTGTTCTCATCGGTGATAGCATTCTCGGACTTAACACCGAGCAGCGACCACGTTCCCGAGGAAATATAGGGAGAGTTAACGTTCATATCAATAGCTTCAACCGCGCTGCCCGTATCGTGCGTTGCGCAAAGAACAACGTTGAGGTCTCCGCCAACCTCCGCCTTAACCTCTTCTGTAAGTCTGCCAACAAGAGTTCCGGGTGCGGAAAGCGGCTTTGCAAGCTCTGCGGGATAGCCAAGCTCCGCCCAAAGCTCGCGGTCAAACTCGCGGGTAACGGTGTTTACAAGACCTGTGGTGGTTGCTTCGGTAAACTCCTTTTTCTTAACACCTGTGAGCTTATACATGAAGTATTCGGGAAGCATAAGGAAGTCGGTTACACCCTCAAATCTGCCCGCTACCTTATCCGCATAAAGCTGATATACGGTGTTGAACGTCTGGAACTCAATACCCGTTCTCTCATAAAGACGCTCAAACGGAACGTCTGCGTGTACCTTGTCAATAACCGCGTCCATTCTGCTGTCGCGGTATGCGTATACGGGATAAACCTCCTCGTCGCCCTTGAGAAGCACGTAGTCAACGCCCCACGTGTCTATTGAAAGGCTCTCTATATTAGGATATTTCTCAAATGCGATTTTAATTCCCGCCTTTATTTCGCGGAAAAGTCTGTCAGTATCCCAAACAAGATGTCCGTCAACCTCGTCCATTCCGTTGGGGAAGCGGTAAAGCTCCTCGGTTTCAATGTTTCCATTCTCGCGCCAACCAACGATGTGTCTGCCGCTTGAAGCTCCGATGTCAATTGCAAGATAGTATTTCATCTTTTATCTCCTTAAAATTTTAAGTAAATATATTATACATTCAATTTAAACGAGTGTCAACCGTTTTTTTGCCAAAATAGCCCCATTACTAAATCTCAATATATGCCACTACGGGACGGTGATCGGAAATATAGATACCGTCAACGGGTATATCCTCTACGGCAAAGGATGTTTCGGGATCTGTCGGCAGCGTTGTAAAGATATAATCTATCTTCACCTTGTCGGTACCGTATCTTTTTTTCCAGAATTCATTTTTGCCGATCTGACCAAAGGCATGAAAGGTTGCGTCTATAAGAGAGGTTGCATCCTTGAGCGGAAGATGGGGGTTCTCTGAAAAAATTTGCAAAATCTGCTCATCCGGAAGCGTGTTCAAATCTCCCGTAAGAATGCACCTATCCCCCTTTTTGCTCATATATTCAACAAGCAAAGAAAATTCAAGCGCTCGAGCCTCCGCAGCATGATGATCGGCATGCGTATTCATAAAGAGAAACGGCTCAATTTCACCGTTAGGCTTCAGTTTAATGGCAGTCGCCATTCTTGCGTTGTCACTCTGACCAACACCCTCAAAGCGCGTACCCATTATCTCGGGAGTAAGTGAAAGCGCAAAATTCTCACAAGAGATCATTTCAAACATATCCTTGCGAAAAGCGATAGGTACAGATTCACCCTTGAAATCAGCCTCTCTTCCGCAACCAACAACAACGTAATCGGAGAGCGAATCTCTCAACCATTCTCGGATCTCATCATCAGCCTCCTGAAATCCTATTATATCAGGGGAATAGGTTTTGATAGTTTCAAGAATCCTTCCCCTTCTGTTACAAACACGGTTTATTCCGTCTTTGGTACAGTCAACTCGAAGATTAAAACTCATAACCGAAATTTTCATCATAAAACGCCTTTTCGGTTGATCAATAAAATAAGCTTCTCTGCTCGTAAGCTATCTTCGACGGCCCGCCGTGTCCCGCGTGAAATTCTATCTCACCGTCCATATTCAAAAGCCTTTGAAGCGACTCGCGCAAAACGGAAAAGCTGCCGTACTTAAAATCGGTGCGTCCTATTCCGCCCGCAAAAAGAGTATCACCCGTAAACATCAAAGCATCGTGCTTCGAGTAAAGGCAAATTCCCCCCGGTGTGTGACCCGGTGTAGGCAAAACGCAAATTCGGCTCTCGCCAAGAGTTATAACGTCCTTGTCGTTGAGTAGCGCGTCCGGCGCAGAAAAGGTGCGCGTGTCACCGAAAAGGTAGGACACGTTTGCCTCGCTGTCGCAAAGAAGCTTCTCATCTCCCTCGCCACAAACGAGCTTCGCCTCAGGAAAGCACTCGCGAAACTCATCCATATAAAGAATATGGTCGTAGTGCCCGTGCGTCAGCACAACAAGCTTGACCGAAAGCCCACGCTCCAAAGCCTCGCGCAAAATCGGCTCCGCCGAATTCCCGCAATCGACAACGATAGCCTCGCGGCTCTCCTCGTCCCAAACAAGATACGTGTTCGAAAACATATTTCCAAAGCAAAATTTCTTAAACGAAAGCATACACAAGCTCCTATCCCCATTGCCCATATAATCGCGGTGCATAATCAAAAGCGCATAACTAAAAGCGCATAACTAAAAGCGCATAACTAAAAGCGCAAAGCCCTTTAACGCAAGCGCGCCAAAGCGCGCACCACAAAAACAGTATACCATACAAACCGCACTTTGTCCACACAATTTTCAAAATTCGCAAAACTTCAGCCGCACTTATGATAAATCCCTCTCAAGCTCCCCGTCACCCGCAAAGCTCAACCCAAAAACGCATACAGCCACGGTAAAGCTCAAGCAAAATTCGTACGGCCACCGTAAACTTCAACGCTTAACCCGCACACTTCCCCAAAAATCCCTCAAACCGCCGCAAGCTCCCATACCCGCGCCACCCCTCGCGCAAATATAATTTAACAAATCGCGCCCAGCAAAATAAAACAAACAAAAAACTCAAAACCCCAAAACTTTTAGAAAGTATTTTTTCAAAAAACCCTTGACTTTTGTCAAAACAGGTGATATAATGTATTAGGTTTTTGAATAGGGCACCAAAATCCCGTTATTTTCAAAGACTCAATCCAAGCTCAAATCTGGGTGTGGCGCAGTTGGTAGTTTGCAAGAAAAAACGATTATTTATCGTTTTTGCGATGCGAAAAGCCCAAAGCAAGGAGTTATAGGAGCAATCTGTGATTGCAACGCATAACGACTATGCGACGGCGTGTTCAGCCCGACGGGGCGCGCGGAATGCTTTGCAGAAAGCTCGTGCTCTCACAATGTTTTAATTTAATGGTATCTGGGTGTGGCGCAGTTGGTAGCGCGCTACCTTGGGGTGGTAGAGGCCGCAAGTTCAAGTCTTGTCACTCAGACCAAAATAGTGTAGAAATCGTAAGGATTTTACACTATTTTTTTGTTTTTATGACGCTTTTGTACATAGTGTTACGCAGCTAAAATAAGGGTGTTACACAATTTGCTACGCAGATTGTGTAACACCCTACCT
>JAGBUD010000069.1 GCA_017630995.1 Clostridia bacterium | reverse complement strand
GTGGGCAGAGTGCCTATTCTGCCCATGCCGTCCTCGCCAAACGGTGTAACATTTGTGAGTCCGAGCTTTGCCGCGAGGATATCGTTAACTCCGCCGCAAACTATGTCGGCTCTCGTGTGGAATGAGAAAACCGAAATGTTGTTGCTTATAAGCTTGATTATCTTTCTTGAAATATGGTTTTCCTCGGTAATTGCACTAACCGGGCGGAAAATCAAGGGGTGATGTGAAATTATAAGGTTAAATCCGCGCTCAATTGCGTAGTCCACAATCTCCTCGGTAACGTCAAGGGCAATAAGCACGTCGGTAACGTCGGCGGAGGAATCAGTCGAAACCATAAGCCCGTCGTTATCCCATTCGCACCTTAAATCCTCGGGTATGTATTTTGAAAAAGAATCGTATAACTCTCTTACGGTCATAATTTTTCTCCCAAAGCAACGTTGAATCGGCGTTGCTTTTTGTTTTAATTTGACTTTATTTTTAGTCTTATTTTATCCTTGGAATTACGCTTTCAATATAGGAAAGAAGCTCTGCCTCATCGGAGCTATCCGCCGCGCCCAGCGTCTTTCCGAGAGCCGCGCGGGAAAGCGCGTTTTTCTTTTTTTCAAGATATGCTCTTGCGTGCTCGCCGCCGCATATGATAAATTCCTCGCGCCCAAATTCAGCCTCGGTTTTCGATAAGGTGTGGGGCGTGTCGCAAAAATCTGCGCAAATTGTAACGTAATGTTTACCAGCCGCAGTGGAATATTCTTCTGCGGAAATTAAAAAGCCAAGCGCTGCCAGCTTTTTGCGCAGAGGTGCGGGGCGCGTCATTGGCTGCAATATCAGGCGCATGCCACACTTTTTTAAAAAGGGAGCTTTTTCTATGATACCCGCAATAAGCTCTCCGCCCATTCCGCAGATTGCAACGTCGGTGGGGGAAAACTTTTCAAGGGCAGCCGCCCCATCTGCAAGAGTAAAGGCAATCTTATCAAAAACTCCCGCCTCGATTGCGTTTTCGCGTGCGTTTTCAAGCGGGCCCGCGTTTATATCCGAGCAAACGGCAAAATCCACCCGACCCGTTTTTAAAAGAAAAATAGGCAGGTAAGCGTGGTCGGTGCCAACGTCGGCAAACCTTGCCCCCTGCCTTGCGAATTTCGCCGCGACGGAGAGTCTTCCATCAAGGGTGAAATTCATCATTTTTCCAAAAAGTCGTTAATCTTCTTTATGAGTGCTTCAGCGTCGGTGCCATGAACGAGGCACGCGTCTGCGATAGACTCACCTCTAGAATGGGGGCAGCCGAGGCAGTGCATTCCTATCTCGAAGAAGAACTGCGCGGTTTCGGGATTGAAATCAAGAACGTCGCCGATAATGGTGTCTTTTGTAACCTTCATTTTAATAAATCGCCTTTCTTTTTAGCTTTGTGTTTAGTATAGCATAGTTTTGTGAAAAAATCAATATAATATTTCTAACTTTCTCTTTACATTTTCTCATATTTATGTTAAAATATAGGGTACAATGTGAAAGTATGCCATTTTTGAGTATAAGAAAGGAAATTTATATGATAGTTGCGCTTGAAGAAGCTAAAAGACGCCTCGTTGCTATGGAGGACGTTATTCGCGAGCTTGGTCTTCAGCTTAAAATAGAAGAATCGGCAGAGAGAGCCGCAGACCTTGAGAGAGAAACGATGGTTGATAACTTTTGGCAGGACGCTGAGAAATCCTCTGCAAAGCTGCGCGAGATAAAGCAGCTCAAGGACAAGGTTGAGAGCTATAACGAGCTTTGCGCAAAGCTTGAGGACACACTCACCCTCTGCGAGATGGCGATAGAGGAAAACGACGAGGCTTCCGTTGAGGAGGTTGTCAGCGAAACCGAGTTTATAGAAAACGAAGCGGAGAGAAAGAGAATTGAGGTTCTTCTTTCCGGCCCCTACGATAAGAATAACGCCATTGTTTCATTCCACCCCGGTGCAGGCGGCACGGAGGCGCAGGACTGGGCGTCTATGCTTTACCGTCTTTACACCCGTTGGGGAGAGAAGCACGGCTTTAACGTTAAGCTTGTCGATTGGCTTGACGGTGATGAGGCGGGCATCAAGTCCGCAACCATTATGGTTGAGGGAATCAATGCATACGGATATCTCAAAAGCGAAAACGGCGTTCACCGTCTTGTAAGAGTTTCCCCGTTTGACGCTTCGGGAAGAAGACACACCTCGTTTGCCTCGGTTGAGGTTATGCCCGAATTTGAGGACGATAACACGATAACGCTTCGCGACGAGGACCTTGAAATCACCGCGCACCGTTCTAGCGGCGCGGGCGGTCAGCACATTAACAAAACAGACTCCGCAATCAGAATCGTGCATAAGCCCACGGGTATCGTCGTCGGTTGCCAGACCGAGCGCAGCCAGCTTCAAAACAAGGAAACTGCGCTTAAAATGCTCAAAGCAAAGCTTATGGAAATCAAAATCCGCGAAAAGCTTGAGCGCATTGAGGATATTCAGGGCAACAAGGCGAATATCGAATGGGGAAGCCAGATTCTAAGCTACGTGTTTATGCCATACACCCTTGCAAAGGATACGAGAACAGGCTTTG
>JAGBUD010000068.1 GCA_017630995.1 Clostridia bacterium | reverse complement strand
GGCAAGGAGCGCCCCTGCATTTATAAGGATATGGGAAGATGCCTTGCCCCTTGCACGGGCAATATATCGGGAGAGGAATACCGCGGATATGTCCGCCTTGCAGAAACGATACTTGACGGAAACGTCAAATCCACCCGCGATATGCTCCGCTCCGAAATGGAGGAGGCGGCGGAAAATATGGAGTTTGAGCGCGCGGCTTCTCTGCGCGATTCGATTATCGCAATCGAGCGCCTTGCCGAAAAGCAAAAGGTCGTGGCAGACGAAAAAGTGAACCGCGACGTCTTTGCGCTCTATACCTCCGAAACCGAGGGCGTGCTTGCTATGCTCTCTATACGAGGGGGCGCGCTCGTCAATAAAAACGAGTTCATACTCTCCCTCGCCGACCTCACAGACCCCGAGGACGCAATCTCGCTTATCGTCGATTATTACGACACGGGTGGCAGTGTTCCGCGTGAGGTAATGCTCGATTTTCCTATATCCGCCGAGGACGCGGAGCTTCTCGCAGAGTATCTCTCTCTGAACACAAAATATAAGGTTCAAGTCAAAATTCCCGAGCGCGGCGACGGACGCGCGCTCTGCGATATGGCTCTTGCAAACGCAAGGGAATCGGCAAAGCAGCATAGGCTCGAGGGCGAGAGGGAGGACAAGAATTTACGCGCGCTTTGCGAGCTTCTGGGACTCCCCGAGCCCGCAAGAAGAATAGAGGCATACGATATCTCGAATATCGGAAACGAAAGCATCACCGCCTCAATGGTCGTCTACGAGGGAGGTAAGCTCAAAAAGAGCGATTACCGCACCTTTAATATAAAGAATGAAAAGGGAGCTGACGACTACGCCGCAATGCGTGAGGTCATTCGGCGCCGCCTTTCCCATATAGGTGACGGAAGTGCCTCGCTCGGTGAGGTTCCCGACCTCATTTTGCTTGACGGAGGAGCCACCCACGTGGGCGCTGTGCGCCCGATTCTTCGGGAATTTGAAATTGAAGCTGCCCTTTTCGGAATGGTTAAGGACGATTTTCATAAAACCCGCGCCCTCACGGACGAGGTATCGGAAATTTCGATTGCTCACGAGATGGGCGTGTACGGATTTATATACAGTATCCAAGAGGAAGCGCACCGCTTTGCCGTCAAGGCTTCCTCGGCAAGAAAGATAAAAACGATGACTCACTCATCGCTTGAAAAGATTTCCGGCATAGGACCGAAAAAGGCAAAGCTCCTGCTCTCAAAAATGCCCCTCGGCAAGATTAGAACGAGCGAGGTCGCAGAGCTTTCAGCCATTTCGGGAATAAGCGAAAAAGACGCGCAAAGAATATACGATTACTACCACAAAAAATAAGGAGGCCCATACCCGTGTTAAGAATTATCACAGGAACGGCAAAAGGAAAAAAGCTCAAAACCCTTGAGGGCGTGGCAACTCGGCCCACCTCGGAAAGAATCAAGGAGGCGATATTTTCGTCGTTGCAATTCGACGTTGAGGGAAGACGCGTGCTCGATTTGTTTGCGGGCTGCGGTCAAATGGGACTTGAAGCAATCTCGCGCGGCGCGGTCAGCTGCACGTTTATCGACAGTGAGCGCGAGGCTATGGATATAGTCAAGGAAAACGCGCGTGCGTGCGGATTCTTTGACCGCTCGAAATTCCTCGTCAGCGACTACAGAAACTATATAAGAAAGGCAGCGTCAAGGGATAGATTCGACCTCGTCTTTATCGACCCCCCGTATGCTATGGCTTGTGCGGAGGAGGCGGCAAAAAGGCTCGCCGCGGCGGGTATGCTCGCCCTCGGTGCGCTCGTGGTTTTGGAGGTCGGTGAGGAAAGCGTCAGCGCGGACGGGCTTTCCGATTTCACGGTCGTCAAATCCACCGCCTACGGAAAGAAAACCGCCGTCACAATTCTCCTCTATAACCCGTCGTCAAGCGAGGTGTGATATGAGAGTTATTCTCCCCGGCAGCTACGACCCGATAACGCTCGGTCACCTCGCCATAATCGAGGCGGCGGCAGAAAAGTATAGCGAGGTTTTCGTGGTTGCCTTTGTAAATCCGGATAAAAAGTACGCCTTTCCGATGGCAGAGAGAGTGGAAATGATAAGGCTTGCCGTGAGCCACCTAAAAAACGTAAGGGTGGATTTCTCGCTCGGCAGAGTTGTCGATTATATGCGCGAGAAAGAAATATCCCTCATAGTCAAGGGCTATCGCAACGAGCGCGACCTTGAATACGAAAGGGCACAAGCGGAGTATAACCTCAAAAACGGAGGTTACGAAACCGAGCTTATAAAATGTGAGAGTAGCCTTGAGTCTATCAGCTCAACTCTTGCGCGCCAAGGTATCGCGGAGGGCAAAAATCTTGATAAAATTCTGCCCCGGTCGATAATAAACTACCTAGAGGAAAGAAAATAGGCGAAAAATCGGCAAGAAATGAGAGAAAAATTCGATTAATTCTCTCCTAAAGATTGACAAATATTTTAATATGTTTTATAATATTAATTTAGAATGATAAAAGACCGAAAGGAAAAATATAATGAAGGAAAAAATCGAACAGCTGAAATCGCAATTCAGCAGTGAAATCGCATCAGCGGCAACTCTTTCCGACCTTGAAGGCTTGCGCGTTAACTTCCTTGGCAAAAAGGGACACGTTGCCGAGCTTATGAAGGGACTGCGTGACGTTGAGGACAAAAAGGCGGCAGGACAGCTCATCAATAGCTTTAAGAGCGAGGTTGAGGGCGAGATTGCAGCAGCGGAAGCAAAGCTTCGCGAGCAGGAACTCCGCGCGAAAATCAGAAATGCAAAGAAGTTTAACCCCTCTCTTGCATTCGAGCGCGAGCTTGGCTCCTATCACCCCATAACTCTTGCAACTCGCGAGGTTGAGGAAATATTTATCAGTATGGGCTTTACTATCGAGAATTACGACGAGATAGTAGACGATTATCATTGCTTTGAGGCTCTCAATATCCCCAAGCACCACCCCGCGCGCGATATGCAGGACACCTATTACATCGAAAACGGTCAGCTCCTCAAAACCCATACCTCCGCGGCGCAGAACGCAATTATGAAAAAGTACGGCGCACCCTTGCGCGCAATCTTCCCCGGAAGATGCTTCAGAAACGAATCGACTGACGCGTGCCACGAAAACACGTTCTTTCAGATGGAGGGTATGATGATAGACGAGAATATCTCTATCTCAAACCTTATCTACTTTATGAAAACAATGCTCTCCGAGGTATTCCGCCGCGACGTTAAGGTAAGACTTCGTCCCGGATTTTTCCCCTTTGTCGAGCCCGGATTTGAGCTTGATATAAACTGCGCAATTTGCGGCGGCGAGGGCTGCCCCTCATGTAAGAACTCGGGTTGGCTTGAGCTTTGCCCCTGCGGAATGATTCACCCCAACGTGCTTTCCGAGGGCGGAATAGACACGGAAAAATACACGGGCTTTGCATTCGGCCTTGGCTTAACTCGACTTGCGATGATGAAATACGGAGTAAAGGATATCCGTGATTTCAATAGCGGCGACCTCAAGGTTCTCTCGCAGTTTAAGTCGCTTTAAGACTTTAGAAGGAGAAGAAATAATGTTTTTATCAATGAATTGGATTGGCGACTTCGTTGACCTCTCGGGTCTTGATAAGGTCGCTCTTATAAAGAATTTCACCCTCTCCACCGCAGAGGTTGAGGACATCATAATCAAGGGTGAGGATACCTACGGTATCGTTGTTGCAAAGATTTTGAGTGTGGAAAATCACCCCACCTCAAAGAAGCTCCACCTCTTGAAAGTTGACACGGGTGCAGCCGTTCTCGATATCGTTTGCGGCGCTCCCAACGTAAGAGAGGGAATGAAGGTCGCTCTTGCAACGGACGGCGGTGCCGTTTGCGGCCATAAGATTTCTCCCGCAACCGTTGCGGGCTTTACCTCCTACGGTATGTGCTGCTCCGAGGCAGAGCTTGGAATAAGCGACGATAATTCGGGCATTCTCGAAATCGTTGACGATATTCCTCTCGGAACCGATATTAAAACGGTATACGACATCGACGATATAATCTTCGAGGTAGATAATAAATCCCTCACCAACCGCCCTGACCTTTGGAGCCATTACGGTATGGCAAGAGAGTTTGCAACGATAACCCGCCGTCCCCTCAAGGCTCCCGCAGTACACTCGGTTGAGGCTTATAAGAATCTTCCCGCAGTTGAGCTTGACGTGCGTGCAAGAGATCTTATCTACCGCTACAGTGCAATAAAGGTTGAAAACGTAACCCGCAAGGTCAGCCCTATGAATATGAAAATAAGGCTCTACTACTGCGGCTCCCGCGCAATCAATTTCCTTGCCGACCTCACAAACTACGTTATGATGGAAATTGGTCAGCCTATGCACGCATTCGATAATGCAAAGGTTGATAAGATAGAGGTTCAAACCTTCCCCGAAAGTTTCACCTTTAAAACGCTTGACGGCATTGACCGCACCATCGACGATAAAATGCTTATGATAACGTCGGGTAATACCCCCGTTGCCATCGCGGGCGTTATGGGCGGTGACGCTTCGAAGATAGAGGATAGCACAACCTCGCTTCTTCTCGAATCCGCAACCTTTGACGGTATCAGCGTAAGAAAAACCACAACCCGCCTCGGTCTTCGTACCGACGCTTCGATGAGATACGAAAAAATGCTCGACCCCGAGCTTTGCCGCCTTGCAACCGAAAGATTGCTTCATCACCTCTTTGAGTGTGACCCCGCGGCAAAGGTTATCTCCGCATTCACCGACGACTACGTAAATAAGTACGAAACCATAACCTTGAATTTCGATAAAAAGTACGTGGATAGATACACGGGTATCGAGATTTCAAACGAAACCATAGTAACCACCCTCACCTCGCTCGGCTTTGGCGTTGAGCTTTCGGGAGATAACTTCACCGTAACCGTGCCCTCTTGGCGTGCAACCAAGGACGTAACGATAAAGGCGGATATCATCGAGGAAATCACCAGAATTTACGGATATGATAACTTCGATATCTGCACGTCGGAAAGCGCGCTTCTCCCCGTAAGATGTGAAACGCTCAAGTCCGATGAGGACAGAATGAAGGATATCCTCGTAAAGAGCTACCGTATGCACGAGGTTCATTCTTACATCTGGTCGGATAGCGCAAAGGATAAGGAGCTCGGAATCGAAACTCCCGCAAACGTAAAGATTCTCAACGCCCAAACTCCCGACCACCAGAGTCTTCGTATCTCTATGATTCCCACGCTCCTCTCGTTCGTTCGCGAAAACCGCGGCTACAAGGACGAGTTCGGAATCTTTGAAATAGGCCACACCGTAGCGGGACTCCGCGCAGACGGAACCTGCAACGAGCAGAATCGCCTCGGCGTTGCCGTATATTCCAAGGTGCGCGACGAGGAATCCGTGTTCGCAACTCTTGCAGACGTTGCGCGCGAGCTCACCTCGGATATCTTGCATAAGAAAGCCGAGTTCAAGCCCTGCGATGCGGAGTTTGATTTTGAGCACCCCGTAAACACGTTCGCCGTTCTCGTTGAGGGCGAAAAGATAGGTATGCTCTCCGTTCCTCACCCCACCGTGCTCTCAAATATAGACAAGAAATGCGCAGTTGCATTCCTTGAAATCGAAACCGAGAAATTCGCCAAGGTTCCCGCAGGCAAAAATAGCTATGTCGAGCCCTCAAAGTTCCCCGCAATAGATATCGACCTCACCTTTAACGCAAACGTTTCCGAGGTAGTATTTGAGGACGTCGTTAAAGCCGCAAAGGCAGCCGCAGGCGTATCCCTTGCAAACGTTATGGCAAAGGATATCTACACGGCAGACGGAGTTAGCGCCCTCACCTTGAGATTCACGTTTATCTCAAACGAGAAAACTCTCTCAAAGCAGGAGCTTACCCCCGCAGTAGACGCAATCATTGCCGCCCTCGCGCAGCTTGATATGCAGTTCAAGGTATAACCTTGCGCCCCCCGCAGCAATTTCACTAAAAATTCGTTAAAACAAAACCACCGCCCGTGAGCTGTCGCTCACGGGCGGTCATTATTTTATTTCATATTTTTCATTCGACGAAGGTTTTGCGCATTTTCAAATTCGCCATTTTTTATTTGCTTTATAAATTTTATAAAAGCTTTAATCCAGAATGCAAAGAACAAAATCAACAAGCAAACAAAAAGCGCCGTATCGACATATGCTATCAATCCCGATTTGTAGAAAACGCGTTCTTCTCCGCCAGATTCTGTGACAGTGATTTTTGCATAATGCAAAGCGCTTCCCGCCTTTTTCATTTTATAGAGATTTCCGTTTTCCGATTTTCTTTTAGATAAAATATAATCTCTCTCATATTCATCGTTTTCTATTGATTCGATTATACTTTTTACGTCTTGGATTTCGCCGTCAAAGCTCAAATCAACAGCAAGATTGCCGCGAGTTATGTAAAGAGTTAAATTTTCATCATTAAGTTCAAAGCAAAAACTCCCGTGCTAAACGAATTTATATCCAAACAAAAACTCTCCGTTTTTATCGAAAACAGATATTCCTCTAAATATAAATTTTGAATGTCCAATTGCGACCATACCGCTGCCGTTAACATCGAAGCAAGACATCGTTGTTTTTGAGGGGTGCTCCTCTACAAATGATATGCCGATATTTTCAATTATTTCGTTTTTTTCTTCATCGGATATATCTGTGGTTTCTATACCGGCGTCTTGTGCATAAATCACAGTTAAACCAGATATAAAAAGGAGCAGTGTACTAGTTAGCACGATTATATATTTTGATATTCTTTTCATCTTACCACTCCATTACCTTATTATGAATTTTTTGAATAACCTCAAAAATGTTTACTATTGCATTCCTATAGGTGTTCCGTTTACGTCGTAGATGTAGAGAGTTATATTTACTTGCGTTTTCTCTCCAACTATACGGTCACCGTCAAAGCAGTAAGTGACTCAAGATTATATTTTTATTGAAAAAATCGTTCCGAGAGCGTCTTTTGCTGCTTGCATATGTTTATTTGTTGTCCGAACGCTATATACCCTGTTGTAGTATATTACTTGAAAATCTGCACTGAATGCATGGCGTGAGCCTGCGAAGGTAGACTTATCTGTAGCCTTTCTGGCTGATGAGTTTTTAAAGTATGCTGCGGCATCTTCTTCGGTTGCAAATTCGTATGCAAAAATTTCAAAAGTCAATTCCTGCGACTCATACTTTGCGCCATAAAACGCTTCATACTGCAAGGATTTTAGGTTTTTATCCTTTTCAGGATTTTCGTATTTTGTGATTTTTTGTTCTGTGAAATTTAGCGTTTCTATTTTCTCACATTCTTCAATATTTTCAAAAATGTAATAGTCAACGTCTCCAAAGTTGGGTAATTCATACACAAAAAGATTAAACAACATCGGACCGGCAATCAAGGAAAGTACCACAAAAGTCAATACAATTCCCAAAACATCTATTTTTTTCTTATTTTTCATTTTCGCACTCCCCTTTTTAACGGAGTAAGCTCCTCAAGCTCAACTTTAGTATATCACACTTTAAGCTCTCGGTCAATAAAAGTTATTTTCTTTTTATTAAAACGGGGGGATTTGGAAGCAATTTCTTTTACTTTCACCAAAATACTTTGCGGCATTTTGGTGAGGTTGCATATCTAAAAATAGAGAATCCGCCCGTGAGCAATTGCTCACGGGCGGTGTTATATATTCTGTTGAATTATACGGGGTTGACGGTTTCGGGAGCTTCGGGAGCTTCGGGAGCTTCGGGAGCATTTTCTTCGGGAGCTTCGGGTGCTTCGGGGGGGAGTCCCGATTCGCCGCCGTTTTCATTTGGTGCTTCGGGGAGCGTGCCGTCGGGGATTTCAGGGAGCGTGCCGTCGGGAATTTCGGGCAGGGTATTGCCCGATTCGAGATAAGCGTTGTAGTAGGAAAGAATGATGTCGTTTATCTCTTGGTCGGTAAGGCTTGTAACGTCGCTGTAGTTTTTTGCAACGTGCTCTGCCATTTTGTCAACAAGCTCGCCGTCTAGCTCTATTCCGTTATCGGTAAAGGTCTTGTTGAGCGAATCGGATATAGCGTCAACGTATCCGTCGGGGTTATCGACGTAGTCGTTTTTGTCGATTGCGATGACGTCCTTGATTCCGTCAACGACCTTTTCGTAGGTTTCGCCCGTAACGTTGCCGCCGAAGCTATCTGCCATAACGGTTATCGAGAGCTTGGTAATAGCGGTAACGAGCTTTGAGGTTCTCTGGTTTGAATTAAGCTTGGATATAACCTTTGAAAGCACGGTTGTGCCAGCCTCGTCCTTTTTGGTGAGTATGTCGGAGATTTCCGAGGTGTCCTCACCCGAGAGTGCCGAAATCACGCCCTCGTCGGAAAGGGTGTAGTAAGCATCGCGCAAAACCGAGATTGTGGGATTGAGCGAATCCTTGTCTATTCCGTCGAAAACGGAGATTGCCGCGCCGAGAAGCTCGCTTGCCTCGCCCTCTGCGGTAAAGACGAACGCACCGTCGTTATACGCGCACGCCGCAGAGTTAAGCACGTCTGCAACGAGGTTTGAGAGGTAGGGGCTTTCGTTGAGCGCATCGAGAATTGCGTTAATGCCCTTTTTGTTATCTTCGGTGAGGTTTTGCCAGTCTATCGCCTCAAGCTTGGAGCTTGCCGCATATATCTGAATTGCGGGGGTGGAAACGGTTTCTGTCATCTCGTATTTTTCTTCATAGAGGTGAAGCGTTGTGAGAGTGTTATAGAGGAGCTTGCCTCCGCATTTGCTCATAATAACAACGCCCGTGTTTTCCGAAAAGGGCTTGATATATTCGTTATAGGACTCGGTAACGGTAACGGTTGCTTCCTTTTCGGGCGTTTTCTCTTGCATAGTATAAACAACGTCTGAAACGGTTGTGAGCATACCGACAAAGGGCGCACAAAGCACAAGGGTTACGAGCGCACCCTGCAAAATTCCCACCGTTGCACCGAGCGCGCGGGAGCCAAAGCTGCGGTGGCGCTTTGAGAGGCGGAATATCTTTGCCACGATTGCGATAATAAGCATCATCACAAAGTCAATGATGAGGAAAATCGGAACAAACGCAACGGGAACAACGACGAGCGCCATCGGAATTGCAAGAATGAAATTCAGCGTTCTCGTATCAACGTAGTTGAGAAGCGAGGAGAATTCGTTTTCCGAAAGGTTAAGGCCGTATTGCTCAAGGAGCAAAATAATGTCCTCGGTTGTTTGTCCGTCAAGCCAAACCATGACGGTGTTATGGAGCAAGCGGGCAAGGTAGATAGAAATAAAGACCGAAATAACTACGGACGAGGTGCGAAGCACCTGACCCATAAAGCCGCGGCGATAACCCGTAATCAGCGTTATAAGCAGGATAACTGCGGCGAGGGCTATCAGCCCGATATTAAGATAGCTGTGAATTTTGGTAAAATCAAGAAAATCCATAAAATCGCCTCCTTGGCAGAATAAGTATAGAATGCCGCGGCGAGCGCCGCAGGACGTTGTGGCTAAATATACAGTAGTTATAGTATATAATACTACAATTTTACTATTTTGTCAAGCGGAGAAAAAATTGTTTTATTTTAAATATTTTACCAATGGTATTTAGAGTATTTTTTGAAAAAATGCGGCAAAACGCTTGTAAAATGCGATAAAAATTGATATAATTACTTAAAAATACTTTTTGGAGCAATAAATGGGTACGAAAAAAAAGGACTCGGCAAGGAGCTCCTCGCCGATGAATATAAAGGAAATAGAGGAAAAAATAGGCTATACCTTTAGGGATAAAAGTCTTCTTGTGCAAGCATTCACCCGCACGAGCTTTGTAAACGAAAATAAGGGAGAGGGCGGGGAAGAATACCAGTCAAACGAGGTGCTTGAGTTCTTCGGTGACAGCGTGCTTTCTCTTGCCATAGTCACCCTCATAATCAAGGATTTTTCGAAAAGGTATACCTACGGTATAAAAACCCGTCTTGCCGAGGGCGATTTTTCAAACATCAAGGCGGCGTTAAGCGATAAAAAGAACCTTTCGGACAGAATGCGCGAGCTTGGAATTTATACCTATCTCAAAATGGGAGAGGGAGATGCAAAGCTCTCAATAGAAAAAGAACCGTCGGTAATGGAGGACCTCTTTGAGAGCATTATCGGCGCAATCTATATTGACAGTGATATGAATATGGCAGCGGTAATCGGCTCGGTATCGCGTATGCTCAACGTGAGCGACTACATAGAAAAGAGCAAAACGCCCCCGATTCAAAGCCATAAAAACGCGCTTCAAGAGTGGTGCGCGGACAAGCGCCGCCGTCTGCCTCCCCCGCAATACAAAACCGAATCCGAGAGCGGCCCCGAGCATAAAAAGCTCTATGAGGTCGGCTGCTATATCGGCGCGCGCAGATGCGGCGTCGGAATCGGAAAAAACCGCAAGCTTGCCGAGGCGGCTGCCGCAGAGAAGGCGCTTATCCTCTTAAAAGAGGAGGAGAGCCGCAAGCAAGGCGCCGAAAGGTCGGATACGCAAACGGTGCAAAAGCTGCTTGACGTTATGCGAAGAAAAAATCTCGGCGCACCCTCGTTTTTCGATATGGGGGAGAGCGAGGACTCAACCCCTACCCGCCCGCAGTACAAGGTTGGCTGCCGCGTGCTTGAAATGAGCGCCGTGGGAATCGGAGCCTCAAAGAGCGAGGCGAGGGTAAATGCCGCCGCCAAAATATTAAGGGAGCTTGAGAAAAGCGAAAGAAAAACGGTAAAAAACAATAATAAAAACGCCCTTTTAAGCAATTAAAGGGGCGTTTTTGCTTGCGATTTTTCAAAAATGGCCATACCATGTACGCGTCGAAATGCAAAATGTCATAAAAGAGCAAGCGTTTGGCTGCTTTTGAAATTTTGGGAAATAATATTGACTTTTGCGCGCGTTCATAGTATAATGGTGAAAATGGCGTAAAATTTATTTTACGGGAGGAAGCAGCAGTATGAGAAAGAAGACAGCCATCATCATCGGTGCAGGCCCTGCGGGGTTGACAGCCGCATACGAATTATTGAAGAAATCGACGGACGTAAAGCCGATTATTTTAGAGACGGAACAATTCGTAGGCGGTATTTCGCGCACGGCGACGTACAAAGGCAACCGAATGGACATCGGCGGGCATCGCTTTTTCTCGAAGGACGAACGCGTGACCAACCTTTGGGCGGAAGTTTTGCCCACGCAAGGTGCGCCGGCGATGGATGATAAACAGTTAGAGCGCGAGAAACCCTTGCAGGCGGGCGGTCCCGACCCTGAAACAACGGACGAGGTAATGCTTGTGCGCGACCGTGTTTCCCGTATTATCTACAAACGTAAATTTTTCGATTATCCGATTTCCTTGAAAGCCAGAACGTTTATCAACATGGGCTTTTTGAGTACGATGAAAGCAGGGTTTGGCTACTTGGGCAGCTGTATGCATAAACGCCCCGAAACCAACCTTGAAAACTTTTATATCAACCGATTCGGGAAACCGTTGTACGGTATGTTTTTCGAGGATTATACCGAAAAACTTTGGGGGGTACACCCTCGCGATATTTCCGCCGACTGGGGCGCTCAGCGCGTCAAGGGCTTGTCCGTTTCCAAAGCGATTAAAAATGCGTTTGGCAAGATGTTCAAGGGCAAAAACCGTCAGGTGGAAACGAGTCTTATCGAACAGTTTATCTACCCCAAGAAAGGTCCTGGCCAGCTGTATGAAAAGATGGCGGAAAAGATTGTGGAGCTCGGCGGCGAAATTTGTTATGGAAAGACGGTGACAAAATTGCATATCGACGGCAATCAAATCCGCGGCGTAACAGCGGTGGATAGCGAGGGTTCGGAAACGCTGTACACGGGCGACTATTTCATTTCGTCCATGCCGATTAAGGACTTGTTGGAAGCTATCGGCAAGGAAACTGCACCCGCGGAAGAATATGAGATTGCGACAGCCTTGCCTTATCGTGACTTTATGACGGTGGGCTTGCTGTTGGACGGGTTAAAAGTGAAAAATAAGACCAAGATGAAGACGCTTGGAAATATCGTACCCGATTGCTGGATTTACGTGCAGGACCGCGACGTGCGCTTGGGCAGAATCCAAATTTTCAACAACTGGTCGCCGTACATGGTCGAAAACCCCGACAAAAACGTTTGGGTGGGCTTGGAATATTTTTGCAGCGAAGGCGACGCGATGTGGACGAGTCCCGATGCGGCGTTCATTGACAACGCGATTAGCGAATTGATTAAAATCGGCGTGATTGAAAGCAAGGCAAACGTGTTGGATTCCACGCTCATTCGCGTCAAGAAAGCATACCCCGCGTACTTTGGCAGTTACGAGCATTTTGACAAGGTCAAGGCGTATTTGAACGGCTTTGAGAACTTGTATTGCGTGGGCAGAAACGGTCAACATCGTTACAATAACATGGACCATTCGATGGTGACTTCGATGGTGGCCTGTG
>JAGBUD010000067.1 GCA_017630995.1 Clostridia bacterium | reverse complement strand
GCGGTTATTTCCGAGATAGCAAAGCTCGGACCTATAGACACCACCGTTATGACTGCAACGGGCAAGACTCTCGGTGAGAATATTGAAAGCGTCAAGAACCTTGACACAAGCGTTATAAGAAGCGTGGACAATCCCTATAGCAAAACGGGCGGAATAGCCGTTCTTCGCGGCAATCTCGCTCCTGACGGCTGTGTTGTAAAGAGAAGCGCTGTTGCACCCGAAATGCTCGTTCATGAGGGACCTGCAAAGGTTTACGAGAGCGAGGAAGAAGCAATCGCTGCAATATATGCGGGAAAGATTGTTAAGGGCGACGTTGTGGTTATAAGATACGAGGGACCCGCAGGCGGCCCCGGTATGCGCGAAATGCTTTCTCCCACCTCCGCAATTGCGGGTATGGGACTCGATAAGGACGTTGCGCTTATCACGGACGGCAGATTTTCGGGAGCAACAAGAGGTGCTTCCATAGGCCACGTTTCACCCGAGGCGGTGAGCGGCGGTGCTATAGCCTACGTAAAGGACGGAGATATTATCTCAATCAATATCCCCGAATATAAGATAGAGCTGCGCGTATCCGACGAGGAGCTTGCAGCGCGTAAGGCAGAAATGCCGATAAAGAAGAAAACCGAAATCAAGGGCTACCTCAAGCGCTATGCGTCTATGGTAAGCTCGGCTGATAAGGGCGCGATAATCAACAGATAAGGCGAAAGGAATCAAGCTATGTCAATGACGATGACACAAAAGATACTTGCTTATCACGCGGGTCTTGAAAGCGTTAGTGCGGGACAGCTCGTTCTCGTAAACGTTGATAGAGTTCTCGGAAACGATATCACATCTCCCGTTGCGATAAGAGAGTATGAGCGTATAGGTGTAAACGGAGTTTATGACCGCGAAAAAGTAACGATGGTAATGGACCACTTTGCTCCTAACAAGGATATAAAGGCGGCAGTTCAGTGTAAGATGTGCCGCGATTTCTGCGAGAGGGAAGAGATTGTTAATTTTTATGACGTCGGAAGAATGGGTATAGAGCATGCCCTCCTCCCCGAAAAAGGTCTTGTAATTTCGGGCGACGTTGTTATAGGCGCGGATTCTCACACGTGTACGTACGGCGCACTCGGCGCTTTCTCAACGGGTGTCGGCTCAACCGATATGGCTTGCACCATGGCAACGGGAAAAACCTGGTTCAAGGTTCCCTCGGCGATTAAATTCGTCTTGATGGGTAAGCTTAACAAATACGTTTCGGGAAAAGACGTAATTCTTCACATAATCGGAAAGATAGGCGTTGACGGCGCACTCTATAAGTCTATGGAGTTTGCGGGCGAGGGCGTTTCCGAGCTTACCATTTACGATAGACTCACTATATCCAATATGGCTATCGAGGCGGGCGCAAAGAATGGAATTTTCCCCGTAGACAAAGAAACCCTTGAATATATGAAAGGAAGAACCGAAAGAGAGCCTCTCATTTTCGAGGCAGACGAGGACGCGGAGTACGACGAGGTTTACGAGATAAACCTTTCCGAAATCAAATCCACGGTTTCCTTTCCCCATCTTCCCGAAAATACAAGGGAAATAGATAACGTCGGTGACGTTAAGATCGATCAGGTCGTTATCGGCTCTTGCACAAACGGTCATTATAAGGACCTTGCAGAAGCGGCTGAAATCCTCAAGGGCAGAAAGGTTGCAAAGAACGTTCGCGCAATCATCATTCCCGCAACGCAGGATATTTATCTCAAGGCTATGGAAACAGGTCTTCTCAAAATATTCATCGAAGCGGGCTGCGTTGTTTCAACTCCCACGTGCGGTCCCTGCCTTGGCGGATATATGGGAATTCTTGCGGCGGGTGAAAGAGCAGTGGCAACCACTAACCGCAATTTCGTAGGCAGAATGGGTGACGTTACGAGCGAGGTATACCTTGCAAGCCCCGCAGTAGCTGCGGCAAGTGCAGTTGCGGGCAAAATAGCAGACCCCAAGGAAATTATGGGGTAAGGAGGCAGCAAAATGAAATTTTCAGGAAAAGCGATAAAATACGGCGATAACGTTGATACTGACGTTATTATCCCCGCAAGATATCTTAATACTATCGACAAAGCCGAGCTTGCCTCTCACTGCATGGAGGATATAGACAAGGATTTTGCAAAAAAGGTAGAAAAGGGCGACATTATGATTGCGGGCGCAAACTTCGGTTGCGGCTCCTCGCGTGAGCATGCTCCCATCGCAATAAAGGAAAGCGGAATTTCGCTCGTTATTGCAAAGAGCTTTGCAAGAATTTTTTACCGCAACGCCATAAATATCGGTCTTGCTATCCTCGAATGTCCCGACGCACCCGACAGAATTTTTGAGGGTGACAAAATCGAAGCTGACCTTGACCTTGGCGAGATTGTTGACGTTACAACGGGAGAGAGATTCAAAACACAGCCTTTCCCCGAATTTATACAGAAAAT
Organism: Clostridia bacterium; assembly: GCA_017630995.1. The sequence continues at coordinate 10,589 of JAGBUD010000067.1, read as the reverse complement.
AATTACCGCGGGCGGCCTTGTTGAAGCAATACGCCTCGGTGAGATAAAGTGATAACTAATCGGAAAGAGAACGGAGAATTTATGCAATACAATATAGCTCTTCTCAAGGGAGACGGAATCGGTCCCGAAATCGTTGAAAGCGCAGTAAGAGTGCTTTCTGCGGTTGGCGAAAAATACGGACACACATTCAATTTTGAATCCTATGACATTGGCGGAATTGCAATAGATAAGTGGGGCAAGCCTCTCCCCGAAGAAACCGTCGAGGGCTGCCTTAATTCCGATAGCGTTCTTCTCGGTGCGGTCGGAGGTCCCAAATGGGACACGCTCCCGGGTGATATTCGCCCCGAAAAAGCGCTTCTCGGAATAAGATCCAAAATGGAGCTTTTCACAAATCTTCGCCCCGCAAAGCTCTATCCCGCATTAAAGGACGAATGCCCCTTGCGCGCAGAAATCGTTGAGGGCGGATTTGATATAATGATAGTCAGAGAGCTTACCGGCGGTATCTATTTCGGCGAGCGCGGAATGAGAGAGGGAAAATACGGCGAGGAAGCCTACGATACCGAGTGCTATAGCCGAATGGAGATAGAAAGAATTGCAAGAGTTGCATTCGAAACCGCAATGCTCCGCGGCAAAAAGGTAACGAGCATAGATAAGGCAAACGTTCTTGAAAGCTCAAGACTTTGGAGAAAGGTTGTTCACGAGATAGCGGCAGAATACCCCGAGGTTGAATGCGTTGATATGCTCGTTGATAACGCGGCAATGCAGCTTGTTAGAAATCCCAGAGGATTTGACGTTATCGTAACCTCTAATATGTTCGGAGATATTCTTTCCGACGAGGCCTCGCAGATAACGGGCTCGATAGGAATGCTCCCCTCCGCTTCTCTCGGAAAAACAAAAAGAGGTCTTTACGAGCCTATACACGGCTCGGCTCCCGATATAGCAGGTCAGAATAAGGCAAACCCGATAGCAACGATACTTTCTGCGGCTATGATGCTTCTCTATTCCTTTGGTCTTAAAGAGGAAAGCGATGCAATCGTTGCGGCTGTTGACAGAGTTCTTGAAGCGGGATATCGCACGGCAGACCTTGCACGCATGGGTGACGCCCTCGGCACCGTTGAAATGACGGATAAGATTATAGAGAATTTGTGATTGATATGGAAAATTTAAAGAATTTACACCTGCGTCTTTGTATGACTGCGGTTTTTTCCAAGGTGTTTAAAATGCCGATTTTCTCATACTTTGAAAAAATCGTCACCGAGGAGAAAAACGACGAAAAAATCAAAGCATACGCGGGATTTGTTGCGGAAATATACAATTCGGGTCTTTCGCTCTCAAATCTTGTGAAAAAATACGTTTTTGAGGACGAAAATATTTACATAAAATCAGCGGCACACAGTCTTCCGATAAGCCCCGCGGTAAGCTATTCGCTTGAAAGCGAGCTTTCTGCATTTTCGGAATTTGCGTCCTTGAAAAAGGAGGATTTCGAAAAAGCGCTCAACGTCGGAGCATTGCCCCCGTTTGAGAGTGAGAAAACGGAGCTTAAGGCCGAATACTGCGAGCGCGTTAAAAACGTTGGCAGAGTCGGATACGGAATCTTCTCATCTCACCCCATGTTCCGCCTAAACGATAACGGAGTTATCGAGCCTATTCGCAGTGCGGATAAAACGACGGTCGATAAGTTCGTCGGATACAAAGAGGAAAGAGATGCGGTTCTCAAAAATACCGAGGCATTCGTTGAGGGCAGACCCGCGGCAAACACACTGCTTTGCGGTGACGCGGGAACAGGAAAATCCTCAACCGTCAAGGCTATTGCAAACCTCTTTTTCGACAGAGGAATAAGACTCATTGAGCTGCGCAAGGATCAGCTTCGTATGCTGCCCGACGTTATGGGAAAGGTGAGCGAAAATCCGCTTAAATTTATTATATTTATCGACGACCTTGCATTTAATAAGAGCGACGATAACTTCAGTATGCTTAAAGCCGCTCTTGAGGGCTCGGCATCGGCAAAGGCGGATAATGCGGTGATATACGCAACATCAAACCGCCGCCATATAATAAAGGAAAGCTTTGCGGACAGAGAGGGAAGCGATGACGTTCACAGAAACGACACTATGCAGGAAACCCTTTCGCTTTCCGAGCGCTTCGGTCTTGTCGTTCTCTTCTCAAAGCCGAATAAGCAGCTCTATCTCGAAATCGTGCATACTCTTGCGAAGAGATATGAGCTTGAGATGCCTACGGAAAGGCTTGACGTGCTTGCAGAGGCGTTTGCTCTTAAAAAAGGAAATCGCTCCGCGAGATGTGCCGAGCAGTTTATAGAAAGTCTTTTGTAAGCCTTTTGACAGAAACGAGGAATTTTAAATGCTAACACTTGATAACGTATACCGTGCGAGCCAGGTTCTCAAAAACGTCGCACGAAAAACAGACGTAATATATGCTCCCAAGCTTTGCCCTGGAGCAGATATATACCTTAAAACAGAAAATTTGCAGGTAACCGGCTCGTTCAAGGTCAGAGGTGCGTACTACAAAATGTCTCGCCTTACCGAAGAGGAAAAGGCGCGCGGAGTCGTTGCTTGCTCTGCGGGAAATCACGCGCAGGGTGTTGCTCTTGCCGCAAGAGAGAACGGAATAAAGGCGGCAATCTGTCTTCCCGACGGTGCCCCCATATCTAAAATAGAGGCAACTAAAAGCTACGGAGCCGAGGTTTGCCTTGTTCCCGGAGTTTATGATGACGCTTATAACAAGGCGCTTGCGCTTCGTGACGAGAGGGGATATACCTTTATTCACCCGTTCAATGACGAAAACGTTATAGCAGGTCAGGGAACTATTGCGCTTGAAATAATCGACCAGCTTCCGAATATTGACGCGGTCATCGTTCCTATCGGCGGCGGCGGTCTTATTTCTGGAATTGCATACACCATAAAGTCGATAAAGCCCGACGTAAAGGTTTACGGTGTTCAGGCCGCGGGCGCTCCGTCTATGTATAAGTCGGTTAAGGACGGCGAGATTCGGGAGCTTGAGAAGGTTTCCACTATCGCAGACGGTATTGCCGTTAAAAAGCCTGGCGACCTTACCTATGAAATCTGTTCAAAGTACGTAGATGAGATAGTAACCGTAACAGACGATGAAATATCTGCGGCAATTCTTGCGCTTATGGAGCAGCAAAAGCTTGTAACGGAGGGCGCGGGTGCCGTTTCCGTTGCGGCGGCAATGTTTGGAAAGGTTGACATTAAGGGCAAAAAGACGGTTTGCGTTCTTTCGGGCGGAAATATAGACGTAACCATTCTTTCAAGAGTTATAAAAAGAGGACTTTTGATGTCGGGCAGAAACTGCCAGCTTATGATTGAGCTCGTGGATAAGCCGGGTCAGCTTGAGTCGGTTGCAAAGATTATAGCAAGCCTTGGCGGAAATGTTACAAGCGTTCATCACGAAAGAGCAAACGAGGGATCAGACGTTAACGGTTGCTATCTTCGTATAATTCTTGAAACGAGAAACTTTGAGCATATCGAAAAAATAAAGAGCGCCCTCGCCCAAGCGGGCTTCAAACTTATATAATAAAGGATAATTAGTGCTATGAAGAAAATATCAACTCAAAAGGCACCTGCGGCAATCGGCCCCTATTCGCAGGCAATCGTTGCGGGAGGATTCGTATTTACGTCGGGTCAAATTCCGATCAATCCCGAAACGGGAAACGTTGAGGCTGTGGGAATTGTTGAGCAAGCAGAGCAGGTTATGAAGAACCTCGGTGCAGTTCTTGATGAAGCAAACTCATCTTATGAAAAAGCGGTAAAAACCACTTGCTTCCTTGCCGATATGGCGGATTTTGCAGCATTTAACGAGGTATATGCAAAGTACTTCACCGAAAAGCCCGCGCGCTCTTGCGTTGCGGTAAAGGCGCTCCCCAAGGGCGTTCTTTGCGAGGTTGAGGTCGTTGCCTTGGCAGAATAAATAATACATCAACCAAAAAGGGCGCGGATTTACTCCGCGCCCTTTTCGGTCAATCGTTATTATGCTTTTTGTGTTATTTCTTTATTTTATTTTTGTTTGTTTACCCGAGAAATCGGGATTTTTTAATAGTTAGCTGAAATCAGCCGCCAAGAGATTCTCTGTATGCTTTTGCGGAAACACCGAATGCGTAGAGCGCCTTAACAACCTCAACGTCGGGGTTTGCTTCAATGTATGCACCGATAGAGAAGGTTGCAGTGATAACGGTATCAGCCGTTGTTGCATCCTCGGACTCTGCATCAGCAACACCGGGAACGGTGATGGTGATAGTCATAGGCTTGATTATGTCGTAAACCTTGATGTTGTGTGCAGTCCAGTAATCCCACTTTCTAGGATTTCCGTTTGCATCAGCATCGGTGTAAACACCGGGAACAACGCTACCGCAGGTAAGGGTTATTCTTATATTGTCCGTCTTTGCCTTCTCGGTGAGATACATAGCAAAGTTAATGCTTGAGCCCGCAAGGTTATACTGAAGGCTTGAAATGTAGGGTGCGAGAGCTTCTACGTTGCTCTCTACGTTCTCGTATTCGGTAACGTATGCGGGAAGACTGTAGATACCGCCTGTGGTTGAGCCGTCTGCATTTGCAGTTCCTATAAGCTCTTCTATCTTTGCTGCGTGCGTGGTGTCGCTCGCTGCTTCAAGAGCCTCTCTTACGTATCTTACCATGTTAGCAACAGAAGCGTATTCGTTTGTGTAGTCTGCATTTTTAAGAACAAGCTCTGCGTAAAGAAGTCCGCTGAACGTAACTTTCTTTTCGTAGTTAACACCGTCAACAGTGTAGGAAACTGTTGAGGTTTTGTCGTTGAAGAGCGTAGTTGTGCTCATCCAATAGGTGTAAGACCAGTAAGCCTCGCCGTTGATGTAAACTACGTTGCCTTTGCTTGCACCGCTAACAGTGGGAGCGTCCATTCCGTCAACAACGGGGAGATAGAATACTGTGTGGAACTGAACGTAGTAGATAAGTGAGAGCTGTGCGCCGTTAATTGCAGCTGCATAGTCAACCTTTCCGTCAATCTCGCGGTAAGCATAGAAGTTATATTCTTCTGCACTTCCGTCTATAACGAGGTTAGCAAGATTTCCGTCTGCATCGCCCCAAACGTACTTACCTTTTCTGTAAAACTCGTTCTCTATGGTGTAGGTGAGCTCGGGTCCAACTGCGGTGTCGCCATTGGATACGTAGGTGGTTTCAACAAGATTTCCGTTTGCGTCGTACCAGTTAACAGCATGCGCGCTTGTAATCTTATAAGAGAATGTTGCTTCAAATTCCGTGGTTTCCATATTGAACACGGGATATCCTGTAGCCTCGTCTATCGCGTATGCAAAGGAAGCGGGAATTGTGTAGGTAATATTGTGTCTTACGCTTTTTGCAGAAAGACCGGTTTCAAGTCTTATGACCTTGAGTGCGTCTTCCGTAACGTAGGTTCCATCGCTCAAGTAAGGACCAAGAGTATCGGTGGTCTTTACTCTGTAAAGGCGGCAGTTGACGAATTCGTATCTATGAGTTTCGGATTCGGATTCGGTTGCAAAGTAGTATGATGCATTTCCGATCTTATTAGTGAAGATAATATCGCAGTCGGTAAAGATTATTGAACCCTGCATATTCGTCTGCGCGGATTTTGTGTAAAGGAAATAAGTTCCTTCTTTTGATGCACCGTCGAAAATTTTGGTGTTTGAAACGGTAAGATTTCCGTACTTTGTACAGAAATAGAACGCTGCCTGATCGTTTTTAACCGTCTTGTCGGAGCGGATAATTCTGTAAAGATATGCGTCATTTATCGTAACGTTTACATTTTTGAGTGTAGCGTGTCCGTCGTAAATAAAGCTGGTTGCATAAAGTGAAACGTTGTTGATATTAACGGTGGTAGTGGCCTTGTTTATGTAAATAAAACGGGAATAGTTTGTTTCCACACCCTCGCGTTTAGCGATTGTTCCGTCCTCGTTATACCAAGTGTTAGCATTAAGAGCGGTTATGTGGAAATCGGAGCCGGGGCGAGATGAGGTTACGGTGAAGTTAACACCCGTTACCGTATTAACACTGAAAAGGTTATAATTTCCTGCGGAAACCGTTTCGATAACCTCATCGGTGGTGTCACCGTTAACGTACTTATAAGAAGTACCGTAAACGTAGCATCTTCTGATGTCGTAGCCGTTAAGGTCGAGGGTGATGGTCTTCTTAACCGAAAACTCAATTGTTCCAACGTTGGTATCAAGGTCGCGAAGAAGCTTGATTGTCGAACCGCTCGAAACGGTAGTGAAAAGACTTGCAAACTCGTCTGCCTTATGGTAGGATTTTATACCTGCCGAGGTGGTTACCTCAAAGGTGTAAGTTACGCTATCATAAACGGGGTAGAAAGCAACCCAGCCGTTTGCGATATCATCTTCGGTAATGGTGAGCTCTTCAACCTTGCCGCCAAGAGTTCTTGACCATCCGACAAACGTGGTAGCAACGCCGTCCTTCATTTCAAAGGTGGGAATTTCGCCACCGTAAACAACGTTAGTTCCGAGAACTGCAACTGTATCAAGATACATCTTGTGACCGGGAACTGTCGCACCGCAGGTACAGGTGCAGTCTTTACCGTCATGTGAACAACCGTCAGTCATGCAGGTCATGCAAAGGTCCCAGTAAACAAACGTCGTCTTTTCACCGGCACTGGTAAAGGTTATCTTACCGTTAGCGGTGCTGGGTGCCATTGCGTTTGATGTGCAGTTTATCGTATAGAACGTACCGGTAGCAGCGCCGTTTGCGTCGTATTTGTTGGTATCAATTGTAATTGCCTTGTCAACAACAACAGTGCCGCTAACGTCAGTTGCAAGCTGAATGGTTTCGCCCACGTTAGCTGCCTTAATTGCTTTATTGATATCGTCATAATAGGTAGGAACGCCGTTTGCATCGGTTATGGTCGCTATATGCTGACCAAAGGGAGGCTGATAGCCTCCGTCCTTGTTGTAGTAGTTAGCAATCTCATCCTCGGTGTATCCTTCCGGGAATGCTGACATCTTGAAATTGTCAATAGCGGTTTTACCGTCATTGGGATTCAAGGTTTCCGTTGCATAGAATACCATTGCTCCGAGGTAAACACTGGAGCAATCTCCAAGCTTGCTAACGCCCTTGTTGAGAGCGCCGTTTGAGTCAAAGTTAACGTAGTAATTCCAAGCAGTACCGGTAAGCTCAATTTCGGTCTTCTCGATAACGAGATTTCCGTCAACGTATCCCGAATATTCAAGAACAGGAATCTTGTTGAGTTCAACGGTTTTAATGCCAAACTTGTAAACAATCGTTACGTGATGCCACTCGTAAGCCGTAGCGGGAAGATTGAGAGTACCGATGGAAACCTTCGCGCCGGTGGTGTTGCCGTGGTCACCGTATGCTCCGTAGAATCTCGGAGTAACGGAAGCTGTGAGCTGATAACCGTTTACGGCATCGGGAGTCATAACGTCCATATCGAAAGACATATAAGGATACGATTCGACGTTATACTTCTTTGAGCCCAATCCGCTTGAAGTGATGTTCTCATATCCTCCGCTGGTGGTTGTAAGACCGTCGTGCGCGAGAATAACGTATCTGTTGCCGTCTATGGACTTGGCAGGCAGATATATACCCGCTTTGGTGGAGACGTTCTTTACGTATCCACGTTCAACTTGAGCCTCAAAGTCGTCGGGGTTTTCGTAGTTGTTACTGCTCCAAATAACGTCAACTACGTAGGGCTCGCCCCTCGTCACTGTTTCTTCTTCAGCGTCAGCAGCAAGTGCGGTTACCGTAAGCGCGGTCATAACGGCTATAACTGCAAGCAAAAGAAGCAACACTTTTGAAAACTTTTTCATTTTCAGTTTTTTCCTTTCATAAATTTATTTTATTAAATTGATATCTCGAATGTTGTAAAACACAACACTATATATTATATAACAGCAAACATTTAAAATCTTTGTCTTTTAGTATTTCTTTTTGCACAATTTTTTTGCACAATCGTAAATCCAATCATCTCGAACAGACGCAAGAAAGGGTAAAGCGGTCTTTTTTTATTTTATTATAAAATTCACCTAAATCCGACAACTGCCTTGCAAGCTCGCCTTGCCAAACAGATACGCGACGTTGTAAAAGAAAAAGTCAATATTGTTCAAATATGAGATAAAATTTAATTTGCGATGTAAAAAATTGGAGTGTATAATAAACGTATAAGGTGGCGTTTGTTGCCGCTGATTTTGATACGAATAATTTGTTTTAAGGAGAAATAATATGGCAATGGTAAGTAGCCTTGATGCTTTCAAGGAAAATAATGAAGTAAAAACCGTTGACGCAAGCAAAAGAGTCAGAATAGGAATAATAGGAACGGGCTGGATTGCGGAAAGCCATCTCGCATCTCTTACAAAGCAGCCCGACGTTGACGTGGTTGCGGGTGCGGATTTGATACCCGGAAAGGCAGAAGCCTTTTTCAAAAAATTCGGCGTTGAAAACGTAAAATGCTATAATAGCGGTGCAGAAATGATTGCTGATAAATCGCTCGCACTTGACGCGGTTACGATATGCACCTATAACCGTCAGCACGCGCCTTGCGCGATTGAAGCTCTCAATGCGGGACTTCACGTTCTTCTCGAAAAGCCCTTCACGGTAACGCTCGAGGAAGCGGTTGAGGTTATGAGAGCAGAGAAGAGAAGCGGCAAAATTCTTTCCATCGGATTTCAGCCCAGAATGGACGAAAATATGAAGCTCGTCAAGAGAATAGTTCAGTCGGGCGCTCTCGGAAAGGTTTATTACGTTCAAACCGGTGGCGGCCGCCGCAGAGGAATTCCTACCCCATTTGGAACAACCTTTATTGAGGATAAAACCGCGGGCCTCGGTGCTCTTGCCGATATAGGCTGCTATTCTCTCGATATGGTGCTTAACGCACTCGGAAATCCCAAGCCTCTCACCGTTTCGGGATATAAATCCGCATTCTTCGGCAAGGATCCCGCTTACTCCAACTACGTAAAAACCTCTCACCCCGAATATGCAGATAAATTCGAGGTAGACGACTTTGCGGCAGCGTTCATTCGTCTTGAGGGTGATATCGTTGTCGATTTTCGCATCTCTTGGGCGATGAACTTTAACACAAGCGGTGACACGCTTATCTACGGAACGAAGGGCGGACTTCGCATTCCCTCAACGGAGTGCTGGAACGGAAGCGTTGGCGGTCCCCTCACGCTCTATCACGAGGTTGCGGGCGAGCAGGTTGAAACCGTAATAGATAACTTCACCGAAAAGGAGGGCGCTCCCTCGAACTTCGATAAGAAGATAAGAACCTTTGTTGACGCGGTTAAGAACGGTGAGAGCGCACCCATTCCCACCTCCGAAATCATCTATAATCAGGCTATCCTTTCCGCGATTGCCGAGTCCGCGAATCTCGGACGCGAGGTAGAGATAGAAATTCCCGAAATTTAAGGAGAAGCGTAATGAAAAACTTTAAGATAGGTCTTCAGCTCTACGGAGTCAGAAATTCAATGGCAGACGATTTTGAGGGAACGCTCAAGGCAGTTGCCGAAATGGGCTACGAGTACGTTGAATTTGCGGGATATTACGGAAAAACCTCTGCAGAAATAAAGGGAATTCTCGATAAGTACGGACTCAAATGCGTGTCTGTGCACCAAGCACTTGATTTCTTTGACGAAAATCCCAACGAAAAGTGTGAATTTCTCAAGGGATTTGGCGTAAAATACAGTGTAATTCCTTGGTACGAGAAAGAAAAATTGGCAGGAACGCCCGAGTGGGAAAAGAGCCTTGCGAGATTTAAGCGCGCGGCTGATATCTTCGCCCAAAACGGTATGATTCTCGGATACCATAACCACGAATTTGAGTTTGAAAAATATAATGGAAAATATCTGCACGATTACATATTCGAGGCTATAGACGAGGAAAAAATATTCCCCGAATTAGATACCTGCTGGGTTCACTACGCAGGCCTTGACCCCGTGGAAAAAATAAAGCAGTTCAGCGGCAGAGTCGATATCGTTCACCTCAAGGATTTCACCTGCCAAAAGCTCGGCGGCGGCCCCGCATACGAGCTTATTGATAACGAGGGAAAGAGCGAGAAAAAGGGAACCCGCGAGGAAAACGGCTTTAAGTTCTGCCCCCTCGGCAGCGGAAGACAGAATTTTGCAAAGATTCTCGCCGCGTGTGAGGAGTGCGGAACCGAAATTCTCATCGTTGAGCAAGACCAAGCATACGAGGTTGGCGAGCTTGAGGCGGCAAGAATTTCGCGCAATTACCTCAAGGAAACGTTCGGAATTTAATAAAATCAAAGCTTTATCACGGCAAAGGCGAAAGTCGCCTTTGCCGTTTTTTCTTTGTGAAAGAGTTGCAATTCAGCTTCCAAATCCTCTCTTTTATACCTTATTTTTTGCATTGAAGAAATCGGAAAAGCGGTGTATAATTTTCACGTAAGGAGGTGTGAAATGCAAAAAACGTTAACCAAAACGTCGCTGGTGCTGCTGCTTGTTCTTTCCTTTTCATTCTTCGCGTTTCCGCAGCACGCATCGGCGGCAGAGCGGAGCGTGGAGGGAATTATCGTTGACGAGCTTGGCTCGAAAAGAACCTATCTTTCGCCCAAGGGAG
>JAGBUD010000066.1 GCA_017630995.1 Clostridia bacterium | reverse complement strand
TCACGTTCCTTTATTCTGAAAGTTTTTGCGCGTTTTATATTCTCAAAGTCTTTTACCCGTATTTTATCACAGCAAAAGCGCAAAATTTGTCACTTCACGGTGGAAATATTTTTATTTTTAATTTAATCGGTTAGGTGCAGCCTTTTAGCTATATTTTCCTTTGCGTGCTTCTTATATATCTTATACGTAGATTCCGACATTCCCACAACGTCCGTTTTTGCAAAGCCTATCTCGCCGCCGATGTCCATTATAAATGCTTCCGCAAATCGCTCCCCCACAACCTCGGCAACCGAATCGTATATCTTCGCGTTTATGTATTTCAGCTCAATTTCAACTCGCGGCGAAACGTCCGCACGCGCCGCCTCGCGCACCCTGCGCGGATAATCTGCGCAAAGCGCCAAAACAAGCTTATCAAGACTCTTTTCTATAGCCGCATTACGCATTTTGCTTCACCCAGCTCCGCTTCCAAATAACAAAGCTCCTCTTTCAGCGCGCCGAGCTTGCGGTATGCACTCTCCGCCTCACCGAGAAGCGCCTCTAAATCGTAAAGCCACTCGCTCGTGTCCTTTTCCCTCGTGTCGCAAAGGAGGTCAACCAAAAGCTCCCTTATTGAAAGGCTCGCCTTTATTTCGTCAATCCTCCCGCGCACCTCGGAGATATCTTCGCGGATTTTGTCTGTTCCTCGGTAGTAAACACGCTTGTCACTGATTGGCATTTCCAAATTTTTAACCAATTTGACACTTCCTTTCTTTTATTTTCAATTTATGATTTTGCCTTTCTTCCTCTTTCTGCAGAATAAGATTGTTTTTTCAAAAGTCACTTATTACGTAACTATATTAACAGAGTTTTAGTCACTTGTCAAGTGATTTTTTGAAAAAATTTCAATTATTTTTCTGAAACTATTGCATAATACGTTACTTTATGTTACAATATAGGTGACTTTGTCGAAATCCAAACCACTTTGGCAAGGGGAGGAGACCGATATACTCGGTATAGGAATACCGCACTAATATAAAAGGAAGAAATCGAAATGTTATCTGCAAATTTAAAAAGGCTGCGCAAGGAGCATAAGCTTACGCTTGAGGAGGTTGCAGCAGCACTTGGCACAACCAAACAAACCATACACAGATATGAAAACGGAACGATAACCAACATTCCGCCCGACAAGGTGCGCGTGCTTGCGGGCATACTTGCGGTTTCTCCCGCGGAGCTTATGGGCTGGGATAGCGACGAGCGCTCCAATATACCGACGGCAGAGGGCGTTATGCCCATTTCGCTCAAGAGCTTGCCTATTCTTGGTGAGATTGCTTGCGGCAAGCCGATTTATGCAGCAGAAGAGCGAGAAACCTTTTTTGCGGCAGACGGACATCTTGACGCGGACTTTTGTCTTCGCGCACACGGCGACTCTATGACGGGCGCGAGAATTTTTGACGGTGACATCGTGTTCATTCGCTCACAAAATATGGTGGACAACGGTGAGATTGCCGCCGTTATAATAAACGACGAGGCAACGCTGAAGCGCGTTTACTATTATCCCGACGAGGCGAAGCTGATACTCACCCCCGAAAATCCGCGCTACGCCCCCCTCGTTTACGTTGGCGGCGAGCTTGAAAACATTAAAATAATAGGCAAAGCCGTCGCTTTTCACAGCACGGTTATTTAAAGATAAATAGAAAAGCCGCCCGTGAGCGAATTGCTCACGGGCGGTTGGTTTTGTTTTTATGTTTTTTCGGTTATTAGGTTATGTTTGCAGCGGCAATCAGCTGCTTTGCGGTTGCTTCGTCTACAATCGGGTCGAAGAACCACCAAGTGAGCATATCGCCCGTAAGCTTTTCTGCGAGATTAGAATTGGCACCAAAGGGTGCGGATTCGGTGGCATCGCTATTCCAAGCGGTGAAAGCGGAGCCGACGGTTACCTCGCGAAGCGCGGTGCAGCCCTCAAACGCTTGGCGATATATGCACATAACTCCGCCCGCGGCGGTTACCTTTTCAAGCGCTTCGCAGCCGTAGAATGCGCGGATTCCGATAACCTGGCAATCGCTATCCTCGGGGAGCACGACCTCACGCAGAGCAGAGGCATTCCAGAATGCAGCAGAGCCAATGACCTTTACTGCTTTGAGGGTTACCTTTTCAAGCGTGGCGTTATCCATAAACGCGTTGGGATATACAACCTGAACGTCCATATTATTGTAGGTTGCTTCAACGGTTATCTCCTTTGCCGTGCCGAAATATCCGTAAATTACAACGGCGGTTGCATTTGAGCCTGTGTAACTATTCATGCTTTCGATAGCGTAGGCAATCTTATCCTCTGTGAGAAGAACGTTTACGGGGAAATCCTTTGACTGATAGTAAAGCGGCTGTGACGTTTCGGGGTGAACTGACAGAAGCGCGTCTGCTTCCCAAGTGATTTTTGTATGAGAATAATTCTCAATATATGCTGCGAAATAGAGCGAATTTACGTTATAGAACGCATACGAGCCTACCGTTTTAACCGATTTGGGAAGATATACCTTGGAAAGCTTGGTGCAATCGCGGAATGCGTTTGCGGGAATTACCTCGCAGCCCGGCTTAATTTCAACCCAAGTTACGTCCTTTGAGATAGGTCTTATAAACTCGTTACCGTAGTAGTACGCATTTCCGTACTCCTCGCCCTTAATGCTGACGCAGCCCGCAAAGACGGAGCTGAATTCGAGCTCGGCTTCTGTCTTTATTTCAAAGCTTTCGAGCAGCTCGCAATTCGCAAAAGCACCCGCACCGATTTCCTCAACGGTTTCGGGAATGACTATGCTTGTTATTTTAGTTCCCGCGAATGCTCTCTCACCTATCACGGTGACGCTTGCGGGGATTTTTATTTCCTTTAACGCCGTGTTCGAGAATGCCTCGGCTTCGATTACCTTAACCGACGAGGCAATAGTTACGCGCTCAAGGAGAGCGCACTCCGAAAACGCGCCCGCGGGAATCTTAAAGCAACCGTATCTGATATTAACCTCGGTGATTTCATTTGACACGGGTGCGACGAAATAGTATCCCAGGTAGTATGCGCCTCTATATTCTTGATACTCTATTGCGGTGCAATTTTCGAAGACGTTATCGAAATCGAATTCGACGTCAGTTAGGATATTGACGGTTTTTAGAGCCGTGCAATCCTTAAATGCTCCGCTACCGATTTCCTCAACCGAGGCGGGAACGGTTATCTTTTCTATTGAGCTGCCCTCGAATGCGCCCGCACCGATTTTGGTTACCGATGAGGGAAGCGAAAGCTGCTTGATATCAGCACCCGCAAACGCTCCGTCCGCAATTCCGACGATTTTTGCACCGCCGATATATTCGGGAATTTCGAGCTTGCCGTCAAGAAGCGGAAGCGTTCCGTTCTGGTTAGATGCGATGCCCGTGATTATTGCGTTTTCGCTATAGGGGTCACCGTCTGTGCTCATAATTTCAACGGGAACGTAGCTTGCGCTGATATAGATATTGGTTTCCTCCATGAATACCGCCTCGTCTATTGCGGTTTCAAGGTCGGCGTCGGTATAATACTCAAGGTCGAGATACTGATACTCACAGTAGAACGAAGCGTGACTCCAAAGAAAATCTATAACACCGTCCTTGAGGAGAGTTTCTCCGTTAGGATGTTCACCTCTTGACTCGTCCCAATTCCAGTAGGTTAAATACACGTGTGCGTTCATGAGGTCGAAGGTCAAAACCGTTTCGCAGTCAGAGGGGAGCTTTAAGTCGGGATTATTTTGTTTATACTCCCTGTATGATTCAATTGGACCGAGGCTATTTTCATTCGAATACGTATAGAGATAGGTTGCG
>JAGBUD010000065.1 GCA_017630995.1 Clostridia bacterium | reverse complement strand
TGTGTGTGACTGGAGTTCACGTGTGCTCTTCCCGATCTATTAAAAGCGTTTTGAGAGGAAAGCTGTGGTTGAAAACCTACGGTTTTCCTCGTTTTTTATGTTTTTATTCTATTGCCGTTTCCGCCCTCTCGACGTATGTAAATACGCCTTCGGAGCGGAGAACGACAATTTCTGCTCTAAATCCGTTCGCCCTTTTTTAATTCAATTTGAAATCGGGGAGTTAATTATTCAAGCTCCTCAAAATCCTCGGGCTTTTCCGTGTGGAAATAAACTCCGTAATCCGCGAAGAGCTTGCGTCCGCGGCAGAATTCGTTGTAGTTTTCGTCAAGTCCCGCGTCTTTTATTCTCTTGACCTCGCTCCATCTTGCAAGAGGGAAGGCAATGTCAAAATCGTCAAGGAATTTCGGGTCCTTCTTTTCAAGTCCCGCCTTTATTTCGGGAACAACGTCGTGTGCCTCAAGGCGAACGCCCTTTGCAATGCACATAAAGTCAATTACGTGCATAAGCATCTTCTGCTTAAGCTCGGTATATTCGGGTCTTGATGAAAGGTCGGTCATTTCAAGTGGGTCGTTAACTCTGTCGTAAAGGCAGGTCTGCTGATTGAAGGGGTAGTACGTGAACGTGTATTGCTTTGTAACGAGAGTCTTGCATGCGTCGCTGAATTCGCTCATATGTACCTCTCGCTCGGGGTCGCTTCCGTTAGACATACCTATAAGCGAGCGGGAAACACCGAATCTCTTGGTGTCGTTTGCAATACCGAGCGCGGTTGCGCCAACGTCTATGTTACCGCAAAGGCAATCGCAGTGAGTATTGCTCTCAAGGGCGGGGTTGTTTGAAACTATCATAGGAATAAAGAGCTGCGCTCTGTAAGGCCAGGGGCCCTTGGTAACCATGTTGTAGTCGTTATCAACGCTTCCGTGGTCGGAGGTGAAGATGATGGTGGTGTTTTCATAAACACCGTTATCCTTAAGCGATTTCACTATGCGTCCCACAAGGTCGTCAACCTCGGCAATAAGCTCAAGATATGCCTGGCGCTCTCTCATACGGCGGGGAACTGCACCCTCGGGATTTACGAGGTCCTCGTGTGAATTGAGGTAAGCGCGTCTGTATTTTTCAACGGGCGCAACGTCTTGGCGGGTTGAATTAACTATCGTGGGAACCTTATCCATATCAACTCTGTCCGCAAGTCCCTTGGGGGGAGTGAGGGGAGTGTGAGGGGAGAGAAATCCGCAGTAAAGGAAGAACGGAGAATCGGGGGATTCGGGCTTCGTTCCGTCGGGAGCGGTGCCGTTTTTAGTGTAGGACTCTATGAAATCGGTTGCTTGGTCGCAGCACCATCTGTCATAGAAGTATTCCTCGGGATACTTGAAGTGGAAATCACCGTCGTCCTCATCGTAGCGTTGTGCCTCGGGGTACTTGGAGCGCAGGAACTTCATATATTCGCCGTCACTGCCCGTCGTGAAGATATTTTGATACTTATATCCGCATGGAGTTTTGGGTCTTACGTGGTCGGAAACTCCGACTGCCGCGGTCATATATCCCTCTTTCGCAAGGCGTTCGGGGAAAAATTTCGTGCCCTCTTTAAAGGGGATATCGTTGGTCCATGCGCCGTGTCCCGAAACGAATTCTCCCGTAAGAACGGAAGCGCGAGAGGGAGCGCAAACCGTAGCCGAAGCAATTGCATTGTCGTAGGTAACACCGCAACGCGCAAGCTCGTCAAGGGTAGGGGTTTTTACGAAGTCGGCGCCGTAAGGTCCTATGAAATCGGGGCGCATCTGGTCAACTAAAATTAAAACAATATTTCTCTTGTTTGCCATTTTTAAAGCCTCACATTATTTATTTTGATTTCTTATTCTGTTTGCCATATCAAGTATTAGGTCAAGGCTCGAGTCAAAGAAAGCCTTATAGCCCTCGCAGTAGCGGTTAGAAAGAACGACCTCCCCCTCGCCGTCGCGGTGTCGGCGGCAGCCGCCTCTGCATATAGGTAGGTAGGGGCACTCCTTACATTCGGGGGAGATGACCCTTGAGGTTTGAACGAATCTTTTTGCATTTTCCGAGGCAAGAAGCTTCTCAATGGGGTCGCGCACAGCGTTCCCCATCTTCCACCCGTCAAGAACGTAAAAATCGCAGGGGTAAACGCCGCCGTCAGCCTCAACGACAAGGGAGGCAAAGCAGCTTCCGCCCATTCCGCAGCATTCGGGCGCAAGCCCCGCCGCGATACGCACGAAATTATCGAACTGCCGCACGCTGACGTATCTTCCGTTTATGAAATCCTCGCGGAATTCGGCAAAGGTTTCGGTAAGAAAATGCGCGTATCCCTCGTTTGTAAGGGTGAAATCCTCACCCTCGCCCTCGCCCGAAAAATCGGGCACGAACGGAATGAACTGCAAGAACCGAAATCCTCTGTCGCGCAGGTGGCGGTATACTTCAGCCCCCCTCCGTGCAACGTTTTCGGTGATTACGGTGAGAATATTGTAGTCGATTTTGTATCTGTCCAGCAGCTTTATATTCTCGTTTATTCGCTCATAGGTGGGCGCGCCGCAAGCGTCGGGACGCAGGGAATCGTGAAGCTCTCTGTCCCCGTCAAGCGAAACGCCGAGAAGATACTTGTATTTTGAAAATATCTCGCAAAGCCCCTCGGAAATATTATATCCGTTGGTTTGCAGTGAAAACGAGGTCGGCAAGCGGTGAGAGTTGTATTTTTCAACGAGCGCGTGAAAGGACTTAAAAAAATTCTCTCCCGCAAGCGTCGGCTCTCCGCCCTGAAACGTAAACGAAACGGGGGATTTTGCATAGTCAAAAACGTTCTTTATGAACGCTTCTGCCGTCTTTTCGCTCATAATGCCGAACGAGGCGTTTTCTCTGTTGTCCGCAACGTCGCGGTAGAAGCAGTATTTGCATCGCATATTGCAAAGCGACGAGGCGGGTTTTATTAAAATATTAAGGATAGGCATTGGCTTCTCCGTCTTTTTTTATTAAACGGTCTACCGTTTATTAAACGAGCTACCGTTATTTGGGGTACAGTGTTTAAACGTATAGGTCGATTTCGATATTGAGCTTTCCCTTTTTGGTGAGGGATTCGTAGCCGCGGTAGATAAATCTGCCGTATCCGCGCACGCTTATGATTTCGTTTTCCTTTGGAATATAAGATGGGGAGCTTATCTGCCGCCCATCAGCGAAAACGAGTCCGCGGCGGAAAAGTGAGAGCGAGTCCTCGCGTGATATCGAGAAAAGCTTTGCGATAAGTGCGTCAACTCTCTCGCCCTGCGCTTGAATGCGTCTATGCTCGGTCTTATATAAATCTCCCTCGGGCAAGGCGTCGATTTTATAGGTCTTAACGTCGGTGCGTCTGATTTTTGCAAGAGAATCGGTGATATACTCCGCGATTTCTTCCTTGACGAAAACGTATCCAACCTTGTCGCGTATTATGATATCGCCAACCTTGCACCTCTCGATTCCAAGCCCCAAAATTGAGCCGAGGTAATCTCTGTGCGTGAGCCTTTCGGCAAATTTTTCCGAAAGCGGCTCTATTTTGAGCGTAACTATGGGGAATGGCTCCTCATATCCAAGCTCCTCGGGGACCCCGAAGCGAATAATGATTCGCTCCGTGCCCTCCGCGCCGCCAAATTGGGTGTAGCAAGCTCGGGGAAAAGCCGCCCGTGCCTCGTGGAATATTGCCTGCTCCATCAGCCCGAGAAAGTCGGTGAAGATGAAATACGGGGCATTTTCCGATTTTTTCAGAAGCTCGGTCAGCCTTTTTTGTGTCAGCTCCGCCTCGTTCATATCAGAGTGTCATCATATCAACGGGGTACATAATCTTGAGCTGATTGATTTTCGATTCGTATGCCTTGCGCTGCTTCTCGGAAAGGAGCATTGCCTTGAGGTCTTCCTTAACGTCGGCAAAATTCATAGCCTCTGCGGGATTTTTTGCGTTGAGCTTTATGAGGTGATAGCCAAACTGTGTCTTGACGGGTGCGTCGGTTATCTCGCCAACCTCCATTGCGAAAACTGCGCTGTCAAATTCGGGAACCATCTGTCCCTTGCCGAAATCGCCGAGGTTTCCTCCGTTGTTCTTTGAGGGGCAGGTGGAAAACTCACGTGCCGCGTCCTCAAAGGTTACCTTTCCTGCCCTTATGTCTGCAAGAATCTTGGCAGCCTCCTCCTCGGTCTTGGTGAGAATATGAGAAGCGTTAACGGTTTCCTCTTTCATAAACTGATCTTGATTTTCGTCAAAGTAGGTGCGCGCCTCCGCGTCGTCAACTTTCGCGCCGGAAATAGCCTTCTCACCCGCATAGTTGATGAGCAAGCTTTCCTTGAGCTTTGCAAGCTGATCTCTGAAAGCAGCCTCGCCCTCGTAAAGATTTCTGCGTGCGTCGAGAAGAAGAAGCTTGTTTCCGATGAGCTGATTAAGAACTGCGCGTCTTCCCTCGGGATTATTGTATGCCGCGCCTCTCTGACCGAGAGAAGCGATAAACTCGTTTACCTCGTCCTCCGTTACGTTAAGTGTGCCGACTGTTGCAAGAATTTTTGCCATAGTGTTTTATCTCCTTGAATTAAATAATTTTATTTTTCAGCGCCCCCGCCGCATAGGCAGATGAGCGTTTAAAAAGCTCTGTTTCTTAACCCCTTTGGGTAGTGGTTTTTGATTCTTCCCGACGAAATCTTGCCCCCGCCGAGAGAGGTGCCCTTGTAGGTCAGAACGCAGTATCCCGCGCCCTCGCCCGCGTATTCGATTTCCTCGCCGAGAAGATAGCGCGAAAGCCGTGCGTCACCGTCACAAAGCTCAACCCTCGTCTTAAATAGGTCGCCGTAGGCGGAGAAGAATTGATGAGAGGGAATAAGCCTGCCCTTTTGAACCTCACCGAGCAAAACTCCGCTCATAAATACCGAGCCTTGCGGGATAGGTGGCATACCGTGTGAAATTAAAACGAGGTTGTTTCCCACCTTTTTGAGCTTGGCATCGGGCGCGGAGGTAAGGCTCTCCTTAAAGAACGCCGCTGCCGCTGCGCTCTCCTCCTTTGTCGGTGCGCGCGAGGTGTCCTTATAAAGCACGCGCGCCTCGTCCTTTTCACCCGTCTTTTTCATAACCGCAAGAAACTGTCCCTCGCCCCTCGCAATATGAGGATAAAATCTGCGCGCATACTCAATACTCTCGCACCTGCAGCCCTCGAATTTTATCGCGGGTGCGGTGGTCTTGATAATCTCCTCCTTGAGCGGCAAAAGCTCAAACTCGGGGTGTGAGGTGAGAAAAGCGTCAAGTGTCATTTCGTTTTCCTCGGGTGCGTAGGTGCAGGTGGAGTATATAAGGTATCCCTCGGAGCGCACAAGTCTTGCCGCATTCCCAAGAATTTCTCTCTGTCTTTTTGCCGAAATCTCAACGTTTTCCTCGCTCCATTCCTCCTCGGCTGCGTCGCATTTTCTGAACATTCCCTCGCCCGAGCAAGGTGCGTCAACTATCGCAACGTCAAAGTAGGAATCGAAAAGCTCGCATAGCCTTGCCGTGTCAAGCGAGGTAACGATTGCATTTTTAATTCCGAGGCGCTCGAAGTTTCCGACAAGCGTCTTGGCTCTTTTTGCAACGTATTCGTTCGAAAGGATAAATCCCCCCTCGCCAATCATGGCGGCAGCTTGGCTGCTCTTTCCGCCCGGTGCGGCGCAAAGGTCGATAACTCGCGCTCCCGCGGGAATTTCAATAGCCGAAAGGGGCGCCATAGCGCCGGGGTCTTGCATATATATTCTGCCCGAATGATGCTCGGCAAGTCTGCCGACGGGCGCGTCTGATTCGTATATAAATCCGTCGCGCGAGTATTCAAGCTTGGTTAGGGGCATATCGGTTTCGCGCAAAAAATCCTCAACCGAGCATTTAAGGGTGTTAACGCGAAGTCCGCGCACCGCATCCCCCTCAAGTGCCGATTTGAATTTTTCAACGTCCGAGCCGAGAAGGCTCTCCATTCTCTTCATAAAAGCTTCGGGCAGCATAGTTTTCTCCATATAAATCAACGTCAAAACTCATTGTACCACGAGTTATCACTAAAGTCAACCGAATTTAAATATTTTTATTTTTGTTATGTGCGTGCGTGCAAAATCCGTGCGCGCTCCCCCCAAAAATATTAGCAAAACCACCGCTTTCTTAATATTTTAAATTATATTTTGCAAATATATTTGCCAAATATATTGATTACGGAGCATATATATGCTAAAATAAGTAAAAGATATCTGTACGCACCAAATAAAAGGAGAGGAGTGAGACTTGTGCTGTCGTCATTTGAAAGGTCGCTGACGGCGAAAAACGGCGTCAAAATATATTCGTATAAAAATCCTGCGCTTCATGGATTTTATATATCGCTTTTCGTTAAAGCCGGCGTT
>JAGBUD010000064.1 GCA_017630995.1 Clostridia bacterium | reverse complement strand
GATGCCTCAACGTATGCCGAAAGCGCCTCGTTCGATATTGAGGTCGTCGCACTGTTGTCAAGGTAAATAAGTTTGTTTTCAAGCATCAGTAAAGCACCTTATTAGTTATGCGGTTTATATCGTCTAAATGGAGACTGTAATTTTCCTCGGTTGCCGTGTACGTGAAGACGTAGCCCTTCGTACTGTTAACCGCAAAAATTTGATAAACGTGGAAGACCTTTCCGTTCTATACGTAGGTGTATTCGTAAGACGCCGCATTCTTCGAGTCACCGAGCTTTGCGGTAACGTTAGTGTTTATAAGTGTAAAATCGGTAACGATTTTTGAAAGCTCGTCGCGTCTTAACTCGTAATAACTGTTAACGTTCAGACCTCCCGAGGTCGTTTTTGTCATTGTGATATTGCTTCCGTCAGCGTGTGTTGCGCTAACGATAGCGCTGCTGTAGTCAACCTCGAATGATTGAGGAAGATAAAGCTCAAATCCCGCAAGCTTGCGATTGCTTACAAGAACGTCGCCGTCTGCGTCGGGAGTTGCGGGGATAACCTCTGCTTCGGGTGCATTATCGGGAGTAAAGAAAACAAAGCTTTCTATTATCATATCAAGCTTTGAGGGTTCCTCATCGTCGCTGACACTGTAATAGTCAAAATAGGTAACACCGTCAAGCTTTTCTTCAAGTAGAGAAGCGTAGGTAAGAATGTAGAAATTGCCGTTATGCATGGCAAATATCTGCAAGAATCCAAACTTGTGGTCGGAATAAGTATAGCTGAATGAGTAGGAAGCTGCGCGCTTTGCCTTTGTTTCGCCCGAGCCGAGAAGACAACTCTTTCCGTTCTCGGTTGAATATTCTGTATCTGTGGGGAATTCAGCCTTTGAATCGTTGAAATAATCCTCAAAGAAATAGCTCTCGTCGCTCTTTGTGCGGTCAGCCTTAACGAAGGTTTTGGGATCTATTTTAGCAAAAGTAACGCTCGTTGTGTCGATTCTCGAAACGTAAACAGTAGAAACCTCGCCCGTGTTTGCAACAGTCCATTCTTCAGGGGCATAGAAATAATATCCGAGATCCTTTCCGCCCGAAACGAGCTGCATATCCTTCGGTGCTCCGTCGTTTCCGCAACCGACAAGGAGAAGCGTTGCGATAATCATTATAAGAAACAGAATACTCTTTTTCATTTTAACTTCCTTTTTGCGAAATCATTTCGCTGCGTAGTATTTTTTTATAATATCGGTAAAGGTGTTTCCTCTTTCCGAATAATTTTTAAATCTATCAAAGCTCGTCGAGGCAGGGGAAAGCAAAACGGAATCTCCGCTTTTTGCAAGCGAAATAGCGGTGGTAACCGCTTCCGTAAAGAATTCCGCATAAAAAACGGAAATTTTTCCGTAAATTACTTCCTTTTGCGTGAATAGTGCCTTTTGAAGCTCCGCTCTGTTTTCTCCGCTTATAACAATCGCCTTGACGTGTCTTGAAAGCGGAAAAAGAGAGGTGTAGGAAAGATTTTTTCCTTTTCCTCCGAGAATGAGAATTATCGGAGATTTAAATGCCGAAACCGTCGCCTTTGTCCTTGCGGGCGTGGAATCAACCGAAGAATCGTAAAACGATATTCCGTCGCGCTCGAAAACAAGCTCGGCTCTGTGAGCGAGGGGCTTGAAGCCTTTTGCAACCCTCTCAATGCTGCGTTTGTTGGCAAGTCCGTGGCAAAGCGCAACCGCGGCAAGAAAGTTTTGTCGGTTATATCTTTCGCGAAACGAAATGTCTTGGCAGTCTATCAGCTTTTTTTCACAAACGCAAAGCGCGCCGTCGCTGAAATGAAAATAATGCTCGGCATCAACTGCGTTTTTCATTTCGGAAAGTGACATATCCATTGAATATACCGCGTATGCGGGATACTTTTTTGCAAACTCGGAGCATATCTTGCAGTCAAGATTGAAAACGCGCTCGCGAGCCTTTTTAAGAACGTTTTCCTTTGCCGATATGTATTCATCAAAGGACGTGTGCCAATCAAGGTGATTTTCGCTGACGTTTGTTATAACGGCGCGCCTTGATATCGGCTCAAAATTCATAAGCTGAAAGCTTGATAGCTCGGCAACCGTGCCCACCGTGTCTATGTCGTCAAGCACAGACGTGATAGGAATTCCGATGTTCGCGGTGGCAGGGAAGGGGCCCAGTGTGTCGGTTAGCATAAGCGATGCCATTGTCGCAGTCGTGCTTTTTCCGTCAGTTCCCGTAACTGATATGGTGGGAATTGCGCTTTTTTCAAAGAAAAACTCAACGTCGGAGGAAATAAGCGTTCCCGCGGCTTTCGCCGAAGCAAATTCGGGTCTGTCACCTCTGACGGAGGGAGATAAAAATAGGACGTCCTCGCATATATCCGTCATAGCGTCGCTTCCGAATTTTGCCACCTCGAATTGCGATTGCTTTATGGGTATGTCCGAGCGCAAAATAAACGAAAGTCCCTCATAATGCCGCTTTAAGTATTCGTAAAGCGCCTCGTTTGATTTTCCTAATCCGAAAAAGCCCACTCGGCAAATTCTTTTTCCCTTGAAAATAAAATTCTTCTCCAAATCAAACCACCTCCAAAAAGAAATCTTATGGAAGTTTATGATTTTCGAACGAAAAATATCCCTTAAATAAGGGAGCGCGGTGTGACGCTCCCGTTATTATCAAAATGACTGAACTTGTAAGCCGGGTTCTGTACGCCGAAAACGGCGCAGCAATCATCTATCTTCACTGCGAGTTACCCCGCAGTTTGAGCCGTAGCTCTGCCACCATGAAAACGGGCGGGCAACCCGCCGACAAAAGTCGGAATTCAAGGTGTTGCTTCGGATAGGGTTTACAGCGAGCCTATGTTACCATAGGTTCGGGTGAGCTCTTACCTCGCCTTTCCATCCTTACCGCATAAGCGGCGGTTTATTTCTGTTGCACTTTCCCGGAGGTCACCCTCGGCGGACGTTATCCGTTAT
>JAGBUD010000063.1 GCA_017630995.1 Clostridia bacterium | reverse complement strand
TAATGGACTACGTCAACGTGACGGCAAAAATCACAAAGCTTGAGGCGGCACAGCTCGACGTCGCGGCAAAGCTCTGCGCGGCGAGAGGCGACCTTGCCTACGCGAAGTATTACAGAGAAGCGAAGGATAACCAGGACTTCCTCTACCAGATTTCGAAAAAGCAGAAGTATTGGCCCATTAGAAAGACGGTTGAGCTTTACGGAAATTACGTTCTTGAGCTTTTCCCGTGCTGGCTTCTCTCCCCCGAAAACGTTTCCTCTATTCTTCCTCTTGTGAAGAATCTTTTCGACCTCGTTATCTTTGACGAAGCTTCGCAGGTATTTATCGAAAGCACCATTCCCACGATATACAGAGGAAAGAACATCGTTGTTGCGGGTGACTCAAAGCAGCTGCGCCCCTCAACCGCCTTCTTAAAGAGATATCTTGGCGGCGACGTTGATACCGATGACGTTTCTATGCAAGCGGCGCTTGAGGTTGACAGCCTTCTTGACCTTGCCGTTGCAAGATACGAGAGCGCAAATCTTACATACCATTACAGAAGCAGACACAGCGAGCTTATTGATTTTTCAAACAGCGCGTTTTACTCCTCCGCCCTCCAAATCGCTCCCAACGTTGAGAAGAACACGAATTCAAGACCTATCGAGCGAATTAAGGTTTCGGGCACATGGGTTGAGCGCAAGAATATGACCGAGGCAAAGAGAATAATCGAGCTGCTGACCGAAATATTCAATACGAGAAAAAATAATGAAAGCATAGGCATAATAACGTTTAATAACGAGCAGCAGAGCTGCATTGCCGACCTCATAGATCGTGAGATGGCAAAATCTCCCGAATTCCGCTGCCACATGATAAGGGAGCGCCACCGCTTTGATAACGGAGAGGACACGAGCATATTCATCAAGAACCTTGAGAACGTTCAGGGTGACGAGAGAGATATAATCATATTCTCCATAGGCTATGCGGGAAATGAGGAAGGACGCGTTTACGCAAACTTCGGCTCACTTTCGGCAGAGGGCGGAGAAAACCGACTCAACGTTGCCATAACGAGAGCGAAATCAAAGATATACGTCGTTACAAGTATTGAACCCGAGGAATTAAAGGTCGAGGGTACAAAGCACCTCGGTCCGAAGCTTTTGAAAAAATACCTCACCTATGCACGCGCAGTTTCGGATTCCAACCTTGCGGAAATCAGAACCGTTCTTTCGGAGCTTAATCCCGAAAAGGAAGAAACCGCACCTCGCATAACCACCCAGCTTCCCATCGAGGAGCAGATTAAAGAAAGACTTGAAAAGCTCGGATACCGCGCAGACGTTCGCCTTGGCGGCAAGAACACGAGAATCTCGCTTGCGGTCTATGACAAGAAAAAGGACAGCTACGCGCTTGGCATTGAGCTTGACCGCGACGCTTACACCGCTTCGAGCTCGACTCTCGAACGCGACGTTTACAAGCCCATATTCCTTGAATCAAAGGGCTGGAGGCTTATGAGAGTTTGGACAAGAGATTGGTGGCTCTATCCCCAAAAGGTTATAAAGGCTATAACCGACGCGGTAGACGGTGCGCCCAAGGAAAAGGCAAAATCTGCCGCAGCAAAGCAAAAACAAGTTTAATTTTATTCGGGCAGAGAATACGAGAAATTCCCTGCCCGTTTTTTTACACTCAAAAAAGTTGCGACTTTTTTCTGTTTGCTATTTTAATTTTTATTATTTTGTGCTATAATACTATAATAACTTAAATTTTCTATGCGGAGGACTTTGTGAAAAGACTGTTATCCTACATAAAGGGATATGTTAAAGAATCAATACTCGGCCCGCTTTTCAAGCTCTTTGAGGCGACGCTCGAGCTTATCGTTCCCATCGTTATTGCGTACATAATCGACGACGGAATAAAGACGGGCGAGTGCGGCTTCGTTATAAAAATGTGCCTCGTTCTCCTCTTGCTCGGTGCTGTCGGTCTTGCCTTTTCGGTAACGGCACAGTACTTTGCGGCAAAGGCTTCCGTCGGCTACGTTACAAAGCTGCGCTATTCCCTTTTCTCACACATACAATCGCTATCCTATTCCGAGATAGATAAGCTCGGCACCACGACTATGATAACCCGAATGACATCGGACGCAAATCAGGTGCAGACAGGACTTAACCTTGCACTAAGACTTTTGCTCCGCTCTCCGTTTGTCGTTTTCGGTGCTATGATAATGGCGTTCATTATCGACAGACGCTCGGCAATCTCGTTTGCGGCGGTAATTCCCCTGCTCTCTATAGTTGTTTTCGGAATTATGCTGATTTCCATTCCTCTTTATAAAAAGGTTCAGTCAAGGCTTGACGGTGTTGTCGGAAAAACGCGAGAAAACCTTTCGGGCGCGAGAGTTATCCGCGCATTCTGCAAGGAGGACGCGGAGATTGCGGATTTCGGCGCGAGAAACGGCGCGTTTACCGCAATGCAGAAAAAGGTGGGAAGAATCTCGGCACTGATGAATCCCCTCACCTACGTTTTAATTAACCTCGCTATAGTTTGGCTTATTCACACGGGAGCAGTTGAAATAAATAGCGGAAACCTCTCGCAAGGCGAGCTTGTTGCTCTCTATAACTATATGTCGCAAATCCTCATCGAGCTTATCAAGCTTGCAAACCTCATAATCACAATAACAAAGGCGCTT
>JAGBUD010000062.1 GCA_017630995.1 Clostridia bacterium | reverse complement strand
ATTCCGTAATTACCGAGAACGTCAATCGGGAATCTTTCCATCTGCTCAAAAACGCGTCTGCACATTCCCGCGCCGACCATAAGAAGCTTATACTTTTTCGAGAGGGCGAAAAGTATTTCTCTATGCTCCTTGGAAAGCGGTGTTTTGTGCTGGGTAAGCGTTCCGTCAAGATCCATTGCTATAAGCTTAATTTGCGACATAAAAGCCTCCTTTATCAAAATTTCAGTTTGTATTTTACGTTGAATATTATAGCATACAAAAATAAAAAAAGCAATATAAAATATCGTATTGACAAACCTAATATTCGATGATATAATACCAAGGAATTCAAACCTAACGTTAGGGGAATATAAAATGAAATTTATGGTTTTTGCCGATTTTCATTACGCTCCCGGCTGGATGAGCGGACACGCTCTCGGAAGAAATGAAAAAGACTTGCGTACGCTTCAAAAAATTGCTATGGAGGAATCCTGCGATTTTATAATTCACGGCGGAGATTTTACCCACGGACCTCTCCAAAACACAGCTCACCTGATAGAAGAATACAATAGCTTTAAGATTCCAAGCTATCACTGCCTTGGTAATCACGAAACCGATCAGGAATCGGTTGAAAGCGTTTTGTCAGCTTACGGTTTATCCGAAGGATATTATTATTTTGACTGCAACGGATACAGAATAATAGTTCTCGATTCAAATTATTACTGTATAGACGGAAAGTACTCGCATTATTCAAGCGACTATACGAGGGGTACTTTTTGCGGTGACCTTTCCTGCCGTGATTTTTTCAATCCCGAAGAGGTTTCGTGGCTTGAAGAAACGATACGCACCTCTCCCTATCCTTGCATCACAATAAGCCATCAGGGATTTGGCAGAGAGGCACACGGCGTCGGCAATCAAGAAGAGGTGCGCCGCATTATATTAGAAGCAAACAAGAGAAAGAAGCACAGCGTTATTCTTTGTATGAACGGCCATAACCATTGCGACCACTTGAGAATTATAGATAGCGTGCTTTATTTTGAGGTTAACTCCGCCTCGGGATATGCAATTCCGAAGTCGCACTCGCATTATCCCAAGGAAGAAACCGACTACGCAACTTGGATGACCAATATGCTTGCATATGACAGCCCGCTTTATGCAATAGTCACCGTTGAGGGCTCAACCGTAGATATTCGCGGAACGGAAACCACGCTTCACCGCGGCGTTACCATTGATATGACGGACTCGCCGAAATATGAAAAAATGGGACGCGTTTGCGAGCCTATGATACGCTCTGCAAAAATCACTATTTGGTAAATTACGAAAAAACAAAGGCAACGTCAAACCTTTATGAAAGACGTTGCCTTTTAATATTTTTTGATATTATATCATTTTTGCGGGATCGAGGATTTCGTCAAGCTGTGCGGGAGTCATTTCGTTTTCCTCAAGAATAACCTCGCGCACGGATCTTCCCTCTCGCAAAGCGCGCTTTGCGATATAAGCCGACTTCGTATATCCTATGTGAGGGCAAAGTGCCGTTACGATTCCTATACTGTTTTCAACGTCGGCAAGACACTTTTCGCGGTTTACGGTTATTCCGTCAATACACTCGGTTCTGAAAACCTCAATTCCGTTTCTCAAGGTGTCAAGCGAATCGAATATGCGGTAAAACATAACGGGCTCAAACGCGTTAAGCTCAAGCTGACCAGCCTCTGCCGCCATAGTTACGGTGGTATCGTTTCCGATAATGTTAAAGGCTACCTGCGTCATAACCTCGGGCATAACGGGATTTACCTTTCCGGGCATTATCGAAGAGCCGTTCTGCTTGGGGGGAATATTTATTTCGCCAAATCCCGTGCGAGGTCCCGATGACATAATGCGAATATCGCCCGCAATTTTTGAAAGGGTTACCGCGCAGGATTTTACTATACCCGAAACAAAAACGAATGAATCAAGGTTCTGCGTTGCGTCGATCAAGTCGTCCGCTTGGGTTATATCAATGCCGCTGACAATGGACACGTTTTTCGCTATTCCCTTTATGTAATCGGGGTGAGCATTGATACCCGTTCCGATAGCCGTTCCGCCCATATTTATGACCGACAGCTCCTCAATGGCAAGTGAAAATCTTTTTATATCGCGAGAAATTGCCGAAGCATATGCCCCAAAAACCTGACCGAAGCTTACGGGAACAGCGTCTTCCATTTCGGTGCGTCCCATTTTGATATCGTTTTTGAACTCAAGAGATTTCGCCCTAAAGGAAGCTTGAATCTTTTTGAGGGATTCAAGAGCCTTTTCCAAAAGCCTTATGGTTGCAATTCTTCCCGCGCTCGGAATAACGTCGTTTGTGGACTGACCGCAGTTTACGTGGTCGTTTGGGTGAACTATCTTATAATCTCCCTTTTCGCCGCCGAGAAGCTCGATTGCGCGGTTGGCAATTACCTCGTTTGCGTTCATATTTGCAGACGTTCCCGCACCGCCCTGAACTGCGTCTATGATAAAATTATCAAGAAGCTTGCCCGAAAGTATTTCGTCACACGCGTCAATAATGGCGTTTGCTATTTTAGCATCAAAAACGCCAACGTCGCGGTTTGTTATTGCCGCCGCTTTCTTTAATTCCACCATTGCGTAAATGAATTCGGGATGCATTCTTCTGCCCGTTATATTAAAATTTTCAGCTCCGCGCAAACTCTGCACGCCGTAGTATGCCTCGGCGGGTACTTTCCTTGTGCCTATGGAGTCGGATTCTTCTCTGTAAGTATTCATTTTTCTTCCTTTCAAGACAAAATCAAGACAAAAATCAAGATAAAAACTTATTTCATATTGATTATACAACTAATATGTGATATAATCAAATACATATTATGATATAATTTTGATAACTCTAGAGTTATGCGTAGCATTGATCTATAACGGTGCTTACAATAAGGAGAAGAATATGTTTAAAAATAAGGAATACGTGCTTGCAATAGTCAACGAGGGGGGATTTTCTAAGGCGGCGGAAAAGCTTTATATCTCGCAGCCGTCGTTAAGCGCGACGATAAAAAGAATTGAAGAAAAGCTCACCGCTCCGATATTTGACCGTACAACAACACCGATAACGCTCACGGAGATAGGAAAGGAATACGTTAACCACGCCCTTGAAATAGAAAGAATGGAGAGAGATTTCGAGCGTTATATAAGCGACTGCGTTAACCTTTCGGCAGGCGAGGTGAAAATTGGCGGAAGCAGCCTTTTTTCCTCTTTCATGCTACCGGAAATGATATCTAAATTCAATGAAAAATATCCACGGGTCAGCATTAAAATCTTTGAAAACAACACTAAAAACCTTATATCAGAATTGGCTGCCGGAAATCTTGACATTATAATAGATAACACAACAATAAAAAACGAAAACATTTCTTCTATTGTCTATACCTCGGAAACGATACTTCTTGCCGTGCCAAAAAATTTTGAGGTCAACAGCACTGTTAGCAAGTATGCATTAACTGCCGCAGACGTCAAGGCGGGAAAGCATCTTGACGAAAAATACGCCGTTGAGCTTCGGGAATTTATAAAGCTGCCGTTTATACTTTTAAATACGGAAAATGACACGGGCAAGCGCGCGGCGGAGCTATTCAAAAAACACAAGCTGACGCCAACCGTTCATTTCCGCCTTGACCAGCAGATGACTGCCTACAACATTTCTTGCTCGGGGCTTGGCATTTCATTTATAAGCGACACCCTTGTTAAAAACATAGATTCGAGCGAATCTATATTATACTATCGCCTAAAGGACGCAGAAGCTATGCGAAACATCTATTTCTACCAAAAGAGCAACAGATATAATTCGATAGCATGCCAAAAGTTCGTGGAATTCAATATGGCGAAAAATGGCTGATTTTGCAAAAATAAAAGGCAATATATCGACACGGGGTGCGGTATATTGCCT
>JAGBUD010000061.1 GCA_017630995.1 Clostridia bacterium | reverse complement strand
GATCAAGACAAGTGGTTTGAATACGCGCTCCGCTACTTCAAAAAGCGCGGCGTTGACGCTCTCGTTATCCCCGGTGATATGGCGAATGCCTGTAACTATGGCGACAAAACACGAACGTCAGCCGACTACGCGGTTATAGAAATGGCGCGACTTTCCGAAATATTCCACAAGGTTTTTGACGGCACAGAAACTGAGCTTGTCACAATTTACGGCAACCACGATAACCTCGCCCAGCCGAGAGAAAAGCTTAACGGCGGAGAATCAAGCCCTTGGGAAGAAGCGTTTGGCGAGCCGTATGCGCGCACCAACCTCAAAACCGTCAAGGGCTACCGCTTTATCGGCGCTCATTGGAGCTACGAAAAAGAGGCGGGAAAATTCGTCAAGGAAGCCGCAGAGGCTACCCCCGACAAGCCCGTTTTCTATATTCAGCACGGCGAGATAAAGGGCACGACCTGCGACAGCCATCTCCCCGGCACTTCAAGCGTCGGCATCGACAATATACGTGATTTCGATAACGTTATCGGTCTTTTCGGTCACACGCATTGCCCCATAACCGACGAAAGAACCATTTGGCAATCCGAAAAAGCGGACGAGCCTAAATGCACGGTTATCAGCTGCTCAACCTTTAATTATGCCGACTCAACGGGCGACCTTGTAAGAGGAGAAAACCTCGAAACGAAGCACGCACTTTACTTGACCGTCACCGGGAAGGATGTAAACGTTGAACGTTTGAGCTTCTTCACCGACGAAATGATATCTCTTGCAAAAGGCGAAAAAACTCGCCAGAATTTCAAGAAATGCACGAAGTCGGCAGGCGCCGACTGGCGCTTCACCCTCGGCGGTGAAAGAGTTATGGATATTGATAGGCGTGCGGCATTCGCAAAAGCGCCCGAATTCCCCGAAACGGCGGTTGCAGGGCTTGCAAGAAGCGACGATTTCGTCGTCGTGTTTTTCCCCGCCGCTACCCCTCTCGGAGTCGACAACGACCTCATTCACTCATACTACGCCGAGGCGTGGGACGACGAGGTGGGCGAGCTTGTAAGCTCGGGCCAGATAAGCACGGAATTCCACGTCGACCACACCGAGAGCCGCTACTCACCCTACTACCAGATAGTGCTCGCAGGTCTTAAGCCCGACACGGCATATACTATCAAGGTTTTCGCGCGCGATTGCTACCAAAAGCTCTCAACCCGCCCGATAATTCATAGGGGCAGAACGCTCAAAGCAAAAAAAGATAGACTTTACTAATGTTTTAGCGTGTTACCGTTAAGGATAGCACGCTAAATCTATACTTACCCGGAAATGCTTTGCAAAGTTACGAATTGCTTTGCCAAGTTTTACGCCTTTATCAAAAAAATCCAGAAAATTACTTTCAAGAAGTCAAAAATCTCAAGGTGCTCTTTTCGATTTTTTATTAAAATAGTATTGTAAAACCTTAAAAAATTATGGAGATTAAAATGAACTACACGTCAAAAGCGCCGCTTGAAGTTATAAGCCCTCTCGACGAATATAATTATTTCTTTGCGTACTACGATCTACAGCCGTTCGACAAAGCCTCAAAAAGGCATCTTGCGCATAAGGTGAGCTTTAACGACAGAATTCCGACGGGGGCTGATATTTGCGAACTCGGTTACATAACGATTTGCGATAAGGTTTTCCATAAAATTTCAGAAACTCGCGCATGGAATTTTCAGCAAGGCGCGATGCTCCAGTGGTTTGACGAAAACTCAATAATTTATAATGATTTCCGCGGGGGAAACTACGTCAGCGTTATTAAAAATATTGACACGGGTGCCGAGCGAGTGCTTAAAGCCCCCATCGCAACGCTTTCTTCTGACAGAAAATGGGCGATGTCGATAAACTTTCCGCGCGTATGGGATTTCCGCCCCGGCTACGGCTACGCGAATACTAAGGACGAAAACCTTGACGTATTCGCGCCGATTGACGACGGTATTTTTCTTCTTGATATTGAGAAAAATGAAAAACGACTAGTTATCAGCTACGAGGATATAAAAAACGCCTTTCCGGAGCCGCCATTTTCGGATCTTAAGCTAGTAGTTAACCATATCACATTTAACCCGACAGGTGAAAGATTCGTTTTCATTCTACGCAATTTCCCCGAAAATGAGGGAGAGCGTTGGGGCAATCTTCTCGTCACGGCAAACCGCGACGGAACGGAAATGGTAAATCTCCCTCGCTTTCGCGACGTGAACTCCCACTATCATTGGAAAAACGATAAGGAACTGATAATTTACGCAGGCTATCCCACTTGGGGAATCTATCTACTTGAAGACGTAACGAAAAAATGCGTGAAGCTCAACGACAAGCTCGTAGACCGCGACGATATCCATTGCATCTATCACCCTGACAGAACTTGCTTCATCGGCGACGGCTACCCACAGCCGGGCGAAACGGACCGCTCAATCTATCTTTACGACTTTGAAACGAAAAAATCGTGCGAAATCCTCAAATTCCACTCGCACCCCGTAAGCTCGACCGATCTGCGTTGCGACCTACACAACCGCTTCAACCCCGACGGAACTCTCGTTTCATTCGACTCATTTCACTCGGAGCATCGCTCGATTTGCATGTTCCCGTTTGACAAAAAAGAGCTTCTAAAATAAAGCTTAATAAAATAAAAATCGCGGTTACAAGCCGCGATTTTTTATTAAAAGGAATATTTAGTTGCGAATTTTTCCGGGGTGGCGCCGAGCTTTTCATATTCGAGCACGAGCCTTGCCGCGGCGCGCGCATCGGAAAGCGCGTTGTGGTGATCAAGCTCGATGCCGAAATGGTCGCAAAGAGAGTTGAGCTTGCGCGATACAAGCTCGGGCAGAAGTCTGCGAGCCATTTTGCAGGTG
>JAGBUD010000060.1 GCA_017630995.1 Clostridia bacterium | reverse complement strand
GACAGACTCGGATTTCTTTGTCGTCTCGCGTATATCAAGGACTCTAACCGTTACTTGCTTTGAGCCAAAGGCTATTGTGATTTCATCGCCAAGCTTAACGTCATACGACGGCTTTACAACCCTGCCGTTTACCGAAACACGCGAAGCGTCGCACGCCTCGTTGGCAACGGTTCTGCGCTTTATAAGACGAGAAACCTTCAAAAACTTGTCAAGACGCATTAATTAGCCGTTAACTTCGTCCTTGAGAACCTTGGATGCGGAGAAAGCGGGTTTCTTGGAAGCAGGAATTGCGATGGTCTCGCCGGTCTTGGGGTTGCGGCCTTCTCTTGCAGCAGCAGCCTTTACTTCAAAGGTACCGAATCCAACAAGAGCAACCTTATCGCCCTCCTTGAGAGCCTCGGTGATAGCCTTAACGGTTGCGGTGATAGCAGCGTCAACATCCTTCTTTGCAAGCTTTGTTTCAGCAGCAACTACATTTATGAGATCTGTCTTATTCATTGGAGAAAATTCCTTTCTTTTTTAAAATATATAAGTATTATATCAAGTTTTTCCTTTAATTTCAATAGTTATGACCAGTTTTCTTGTGTTTTAAACAAATTTCAGCCATATTAATAATCAGAAACTTTGTTTTTTGTGTATTTTGACAAAAAATTAACCATTTTTTTACGTTTATAAAACAAAATGCCTACAATCATAAGATAAGAAAAGCCAAAAAAAGCCATAAATATCAAGGATTTCAGCCGCTCGGTTTCCACGTTGCAGGCTCCGAACGTTACCGCGACAGATATTGACAGTGAGATTACGGACGCCGCCGTTGCGTGTAGGTTTGACGTTACCAAAGGTGAAAAAATTCTGTTTTTTCCTTTAAGCGCGACGTATGAAATCAGAAGCGAGACGAGGTATGAAGCGCACGTTCCGAGGGGAGCTGCGAGTGCGCCTATATTTTCATTAGATATTAAAAGACTGCTGAACACAAGCTTTATAGTGCTGCCAACAATAAGGGAAACCATTGCCAAGCTCGCTTTCCCGCGGCTCTCAAGCGCCGTATTAAACACGGTAAGAATCGCGCAAAAAAGAATTGCCGGTGAAAGTGCCGATAAAAACGAAG
This sequence comes from Clostridia bacterium, assembly GCA_017630995.1. The sequence goes on along the minus strand of JAGBUD010000060.1, from coordinate 1,824 downwards.
CTCCGATACGAACGCTCCCCTCCTCAAAAAGAAGCCGCAATACGACGTCGGGAAACAAAAGGAATAATAAGAATGACGGTACAGCTATAAAAGATGCCATATTTACCGCAGAAAGCACAGAAGCAAAAAAGCCCTTTTCATCACCCGTATGATACGCCTTTGACATTATAGGGAGCGAGGATAGTGCAATCGGAGATATGAACGAAGAAATGGCGGTAAACATAGGCACGGCGAGGGTTGTGTAATTTCCGTATATTACGGTGCTTACACTATCCGCGTATCCGCAAGAGCGCAAAGCGTTCATAATAACCGAAAGGTCAATTACGTTGACAAGGCTTCCGACAAATGAAGCGAGGGTTATAGGCAAAGCAATTTTTAAAATTTCAGACCTAACGGAGCGTTTATTTATCGGAGTTTCTTTAATTTTTCTCGTATTTATTAAATAATATGTAAGCAAATACAAAAAACCGAGGAATCCGCCAACCGTTATTCCCAGAATGGAAAAGGCGGACACAACCGGAAGCGCAAATCCGCGCGCTGCGGAAAATTGAGCAAAAACCAAACCCAAAACGAGCTTGCAAACTCCACCGATAAGCTCGGATATCGCGATAGAAAAAAATCGCGTTTTTCCGTTTAAATATCCGCGTATAACCCCAGACGAGCAAACGAAGAACACAGACGGAGATATTGCAATTATCGAAAATACGGCGCCACTGCTCGAAATAAGGTTTGACGCAAAGCGAGAAAAAACCAGTAATATAATAAATAGTAGAAATCCAAATAGTGAGAAAAACGAAAATGCGTAAGTAAATATGCGTTTTCCCTCACCGTCGTCTGATTTGGCGCACAATATGGAAACTGCTTTCGGCAATCCTGCGCTTCCGACTATATAAAACAAAGTATATATCGTGTACGCAGAGTTAAAATATCCCATTCCCTCATCGCCCAAAATATATGAGAGAGGTATTTTATACACCATACCGATTATTTTCAGTATTATAGCGGACATACCGAGCCAAAGAACGCCGTTTAGAAGTGTTTTTTTGTTTTCCGAATATTCCATATTGCCTCGCAAAAAATAAAGGATTTACTAATTTATATTAGCAAATCCTTCATAATATTATTTTTGCGATTCATAATATTCAAGAACCTTCTCCGTAAAGCTCTTTTTTGCTTGAGAATCGTCTTTGCGAAGATACTCATAAGGATATTTCGGATTGAAAATTCTTTCGATTTTGGAATCGGCGTCACCTATTTTTTTATAGCTGACAAGCTTGGTAACTGCGCCCGCACCTGCCGCAAAAATAGTTTGAGCCTCCTCCATCATAAAGACGTTGTAGAGTCCCTCGTGTCCATCAAGCGAAAAACCGACGTTTTCGAGATTTCCTACGGTGTTTTTCTGTCTATACATATAATAGGGCTTATATCCCGCAAACTTTGCCTTTAATTGAGAATATGAAACGCACTTCTGCGCATCGTGACCCGTAACAGAATATATATCCGAGTTTTTACGCAAAACGTCTGCCGCTTTCTTAACGCAAAACGTGTGAACCGTTATGTTGGTCGGAGCAAGCTCGATGATTTTATCCATGGTTTCGGAAAAATTCTTGAAATCGTCACCCGGAAGTCCTGCTATCAAATCAACGTTTATATCCTTAATTCCGCTTTCCCTTGCAAGCTCATACGCATTGTAAAATTGTTCAACGGTATGCTTGCGTCCAATTTCAGCGAGCAAATCGTCATTAAGGGTTTGGGGATTTACGCTAATTCTGCTGACACCGTGCTTTTTCGCTATAGCAAGCTTTTCTTTGGTTATGGTATCGG
>JAGBUD010000059.1 GCA_017630995.1 Clostridia bacterium | reverse complement strand
TGCTAAGCATATATTTCTATGAATACACTTTTTAAAAATTCAGTTAAAGCTTTTCTGCAAGGCTCTTCTTGTTCTTCCACTTTCCAAAAAGGAAATATATAACGCTCGGAATGGCAAATCCGTACGGTGCAAGGCCGTATCCGAGAACAAATCCGTAAAATCCCCAATCGAAAACTATTCCGAAAAGCCAAGAAAGACCGATTCTTAAAACAACACCGTCAAGCATTGCGAGAACCATACTCAATTTCGCATTTCCGATTCCTTGAATAAACGCTCCGCTGCCGCGCATAAGAGCAAATGCCGGGAACATCCAAAGAATTGCGCCGATGAATTTTGCCGACGCCTTATGAACGAAGATATCGTCGGAGAATAGCATAAACATTTCTTTTCCGAGGAAAATGTACATCAAAATGAAGACAAACGTCAAGCTCAAGGAGTATATCCACGCATAGTAAACCGTTTTCTTCATTCGCGATATCTCGCCCGCGCCGCTATTTTGGCTTATCATAGGCATTGCGGCATACTGAATTCCCTGCGAAATCTTATTGATTATATCATCAATTCTGACACCAACGCCAAAGGTTGCGGAGGCAACAACACCAACACCGTTTATCATAGCGTTGACAAAGAGCATGGAAAGATTTATAAATCCCGACTGAACCGCCATGGGCGTTCCAAGTTGAAAAATCATTTTTGCGTATCTTTTGTTGGGAATAAAGCTTTCGCGACTGAAATCAAATCCAAATGCTTGACGCTTTACGTAAAGATAAACCAAGGAGAATGCAAAAGAAGCTGCTTGACCGATTATCGTTGCATATGCCGCACCGATAACGCCCCAGCCCCATATACCCGTGAACAGTATGTCAAGCACGAGATTGACGGCAGAGGCAATTCCGATAAACATAAACGGGCGCTTTGCGTCACCCATGCCGCGAAGAACGGCAGAAACCATGTTATATCCCGCGGTGAAAATGAGTCCCGCTGCGCATACGATAAGATATTGGCGCGCCATAACGAAAGACTCCGAGGGAATTTGCATAACTTTCAAAATCACGCTTGAAAGCGAGAGCATAATAGCAGAAAAAAGCACGGCAACAAGGACGATGAAGCCAAAAAGCGTTCCAATAATGCTGCTCATCTCTTTTCGCTTTCCCGCACCGAGAGCCTGCGCCACAAGCACCTGACCCGCGTTTGAGAAGCCAAGGCATATCATCGTTGCAAAGTTTATTATCTGGCTGCTCTGCGAAACCGCGGAAAGCCCCTCCGTGCCGACGAATTTACCTACTATTATCATATCTATCGTGCTGTATAAAACCTGCAAGGCGTTTGACGCCATAAACGGCAGCGAGAAAAACAGCAGCTGACGGGGAATATTTCCCTTTGTAAAATCCTTTGAAAGTGTCTTCATAAATTATCCGTTTTTCTAGTATTGAGTATAAATAAAATTCCTATAGACTGATTTACCATATTATATTAACATATAAAAAAATCGTTGTCAACACCATTAATTTTGCCGAAAAGCTATAAATATCAACCGCAAAGCTGCGTGTTTTTTATGCTCGTTGCAAGAATTTTGGATTTTTTTGCTAATTATGAAATAATATGTTAATAAATTGTATCATTTTAATGTAAATTTTTCGCAAAAAGTATTGACAAGGTTTTTGACGTGTGCTATAATTGCCACATATATACCTAAAATAATAATTTAGGCATATAAATAAAATAACGTAAGTTTTCTTTCGTTACTAATTTTTTTGGAGGAATATAAAAATGACTGAAAATCAGAATCAGACCACTACTACCGCAGCTCCTGAGACCAAGTTCTGCAAAGAGTGCGGCCAGAAGATTGCAGCTCGCGCTGTAGTTTGCCCCCACTGCGGATGCCAGGTTGGAGAAGTTCAGCAGGCAGCTCCCCAGATCGTTGTTAACAACACTAACACCAACACCAACGCTAACGTAAACGCTCACGTTGGCACTCCCAAGAACAAGTGGGTTGCACTTCTTCTTTGGTTCTTCCTTGGTGGTATCGGTGCTCACAAGTTCTACGAAGGCAAGGTTGGTATGGGTATCGTTTACTTCCTTACCGGTGCTCTCTTCGGTATTGGTTGGGTAGTTGACTTCTTTGGTCTTATCTTCAAGCCCAACACCTATTACGTATAATCCGAACATAACAAATCCAATTTAGGAAGTTAAAACAATGAGACTTAACGTTAACGTTAACGGCTGTCCTAACAATCCTTTTCAGCAGCCCAGCGGCTTCAATGGAGCAAAGATTGCAAAGGCAGCAAAAAGTAGTCTTGTATTTGGTATCATTTCGATAGTTCCCGCTCTCACCTCTTTCTTTGTTCGCCTTTGCGCAGCAGTTGCGAACAGCTTTTTGAGAGCAGCTACCGGAGGATACAGCGATTACTCGTTGCTCGTTACTTGGATTAACGTTGCATCTAACCTTTCAACGATTTTCCTTGTAATTCTTTCAACGATTATGGCCATCATTGGAATAGCTCTCTATCCCAAGGCTTCAGCCGGAAAAATCGCACAGACTACCGATAAGATAGGTCTTGTCCTGTCAATCGTTGCCCTTTCTCTTTCAGGAATCGTGTTGCTCGTGAGCTTAATCGGACTTATCGTTCCGTTTGTTCCGTATGCATAATTCTAAAGGAAAAGACAGACGAATTAACTTTTATAAAACAAAAGACCGAGATTTTCTCGGTCTTTTGTTCTTTTTGCACACCAAATAATAAAAACGCTTATTATTAAGTGAGAAATAACAAGCTTCAAGAAAGCAGATTCTTATAACGACAAAAAGAGAGAACAAATCGGTTCCATCAGAGCCGAAAAGTTCTCTCTTTTTCTTTGATACCTATTACGGTAAAACGATAACTTTATCGCAAAGCTGCTTACATAAGAGTTGCTGCGATAGCAATTATGTAGATTAAAACAATAAGTGCGATAGAAACCACGCAAAGAGCTGCGCTTGCAATACCGAGGATAAGACCGATCATCCACTTCTTGCCGCACTTGGGGTTCTTATTCTTTTCAAGTATAGCGAGAACGATAGCTACAACAGCTGCAGGGATGCCTCCAATAAGGAAAGAGCCTGCACCGCAGCAAATACTTGCAATTCCCAAGCCGGAAAGCTTGGCGGGCTCTGCTACTACTTCTCCGTTTACAGTTTCAATGGGGGTTACTGCTGCCTGGCAATAGGGACAGGTAGTTGAGTTGTCAGCAATTTGCTGACCGCACTTTTCACAAATCATGATAAAACTCCTTTTTATGTAATTTATTTATTTCCAAAAGATGAAAATCAATTATAAGTAGTAGAATCCGCCTGACGCTATCATGGCGAAAACTATAAAGAAAACGTAAAGAAAAACGAACAAGAAGACAAATACAAGGGTTACCGCTTGGATAACGCAATTGGCAATACCGAGATAAAAGCCTATCATCCATAGCTTGCCACATTTCAAATTGTTTTTCTTTTCAATAAGCGCAAAGACTATAGCTAAAACCGCAACGGGAAGACCGCCGAGAAAGAAGGAGCCTCCGCCGCAGCAAATGCTTGCAATGCCCATGCCCGAAAGAGTTGGCTTTTCGGGAGCAGTGTTATACGGATCGTAATTCATATTTTTCTCCTTTTTTGTAAAGTTTTATTTACTTTTTGGTCATATTTCGATGTCAATATACGCCGCGGAGTGATCTGAAATCGGGAAATAATAGTCGGGCGAATATCTTTCAAAGCGCTTGACCGCGCCCTCTTTTTCTCCCAAAACGAGTATGTGATCTATCGCTTTCTCAAAGGGCGTGTCAAAATAAAACGTTTCATATCCCCAACGGTAGCAATTATGATAGCCGACGCTTTCCTCTCTGAAATCGGTTGCGATGTCATGCGCGTGGCGGTATCCGCAGCTTCTCGCATAACGAATAGCGTCAGAATCATATCCGGTGTTCATATCACCGACGAAAACCGCGGGACAATTATACTTTTTGCGGTATTTTTCTATTTTTTCGATAGCAAGCTTCACTTGGTATTCGCGCGCTGCGTCGGAGCCCTCAAGAATTTCGGATTCGGGTATACCAACCGCAGCTTTGGGATCGGCCTTCCACCAAAGATGTGTTGTTGCAAAAACGAAAACGTTTCCGTTTTCCTTAACTCTGAAAACGGCTATATTAAGCGCCTTTGAGCGCACATCGTTATATTCTCCGATAAGCCCGTCTATTTTTTCGGGATAAGTGAAAAATTCGGTGTCCACAAGCTCAAGCTTTTCGGGGCGGTAAAGAATCGGCGTGAATCTGCCCCAAATCAAAGCGTAATTCACTCCGCTAGCCTCAAAGCCCTCCTTGATAAGCTCCGACATAAGACGCGAAAACTCTTGACCGCCTATAACGTCGGGCAAGGTTTCACCATAAACTCGAAGATGGGCGCCCACTCTTGCCTCTGCCGAGCAATCCTCCCCGCGCGCTTCCCAGGCGGGTGCGTTAAAATCACAATTCCACACATTGTGTGTCATCAATCTTAAATTCATAACTAAAACATCCAAAAAACGAAAATTTTGCGGTTGCTATATGTCAAAAATTATATCACACCGCACTGTATTTGTAAATACCTTTTCACATTTTATACCAAAAATCTTAATATTTGGCTTTTTTTCTGCATATTTTTTACCTTATTTTTCCAAAAATCATTATTATTTGAAAACTTGCGCTAATATTTAATAAAAAACTATTGTAACACGCGCTAAAATATTGTATAATGTATGGTGGTTTTATATGTCCTAATCAACACAATATAAAATGAGGTTTCACAATATGAATAGAATGATTGCAGACTTGCAGGAGTTTGTCAAAGAAATAGCTAAAGTATACGGCGACAAAGACGCATACAGATATTTTGTAGGCAACACCGTAGTCAGTAAAACATACAATCAGTTCAAAGCAGACGTTGACGCCATTGCCTCTTGGTTTGTCAAGCGCGGCTGGATAGGAAAGCACGTCGCCATAATCGGCTCGACAAGCTATCAGTGGGTTGCCACCTTCCTCGGCATTGAATGCAGCGCAAACGTAGTTATCCCCATTGATAAAATGCTTCCCGAATCGGATATAATGAACCTTTTGGTTATGGGTGACGTCGATCTTGTTTTCCTTTCGGAAGAATTTGAGCCTATGATGCGCAAAATCGAGGAAGCGGATAACAAGATTTCTGAAATTATAAGCTTTTCGGGCACGAGATTCCGCGAAATCTTGCGCACGGAGCCCACTGCTCTGCCCAAAATCAACCCCGATGCGCTTGCCGAAATACTTTTCACGTCGGGCACAACGGGCGTTAGCAAGGGCGTTATGTTAAGTCAGCGCAATATTGCGTCTAACATAAACGATATATACAGAATGGACTACACGCAAAACCTCAAGAAGAGCCCCGTCGTTTTGTCCGTTCTTCCGATTCATCACACCTTTGAATTGACTATCGACAATCTTGGCGTTCTTTATTGCGGTGCAACCGTTTGCATAAACGACAAGATAGAAAATATCGTTCCCAACCTAAACAAGTTCAAGCCCTCGGTTATTCTCATCGTTCCGACTATCGCAGAGGTCTTCTACAAAAAGGTTATGGAGAGCATTTCAAGCCCCATATACAAGCGCAAGATTAAGATAGCAAAGCTCATTAACCGCATAGCAAAGTTCTTTAAGATTGACATAAGACGCAGGCTTTATAAGTCACTGCTTGCAAGATTTGGCGGCGACCTTACCAACGTTATCGTTGGCGGCGCGGCACTTCGCTCGGAAATTGCAGAGGCATTTGACGAATTCGGAATCAATATGTATCAAGGCTACGGTCTTACCGAATGTGCGCCACTGATTTCGGCAAACTATCCGAGAGCAAACAAGGTTGGCTCCGTTGGAAAGCCCGTCACGTATATGGACGTTAAGATAGAAAACGGAGAAATTCTCGTTAAGGGCGCGGGCGTTATGCTCGGTTATTACAAGAATCCCGAAGCAACGGCAGAGGCTATCACAAGCGACGGCTGGCTTCGCACGGGCGACCTCGGTTATTTCGATAGGGACGGATACCTTTACATAACGGGCCGTTCCAAAAACCTCATAATTCTTGACAACGGAAAGAATATTTACCCCGAGGAGCTTGAGCTTCACCTCTCAACCATAAAGGGCATTAAGGACGTTTTGGTTTACGAGGATAAGGGCAAGCTTTGCGCAGCTATACATCAGCTCACCCCCAACAATAACGAGGAAGCTAACAGCATAAGACTTGCCATAAAGCAAATGAATGCCTCCATGCCCTCGTACAAGAGAGTTGTTTCGGTTGCCTTTATAAACAAGGATTTCCCGAAAACGACGACTCTTAAAATCAAAAGAAAAGAAGCCGTTAAAATGGTCAAGGAGATAGTCGTTAACAGCGCCGTTGTTTACGTTCCTCCGAAGACCGAGGATCAGAAAAATATCGTTGCCGCATTTGAGAACGTTCTCGGACGCAAAAACATCGGCATAAAGGACGACTTCTTCGATATGGGCGGATACAGCCTTGCCGCATTTGAGGCGGCGGCGCTGATAGGCGTTCAAGCACAGGAAATTTACGAGAACCCGACGGCAGAGCAGCTTGAGCAGATTTTGCTTTCAAACAAGAAGCGCGCCGCCAAGGAAGAAACGCACATCAACGTCAATAAGCTCATAAGACACAACTCGGATATTTTGCATAACTACGACGTTAAGTACGTTCTTCTCACGGGTGCGACGGGATACCTCGGCTCTCACATTTTGCGCGAGCTTCTCAAGAGAAAGATGCACGTAATTTGCCTTGTTCGAGATGAAAACAAGCTCAAGGACATTCTCCGCTATTATTTTCCCAAGGAGCACGAGTATTTTAGATACAAGGTTAAGCGCGGAGATATTACCAAGAAAAAGCTCGGGCTTTCCGACGAGGACTACGAGCTTCTCACAACCAAGGTTGATATGGTTATTCACACCGCTGCAAACGTAAGCCACGCGGGACATTACGATGACTTTGAGCGCACGAACGTTCAAGGAACAAAAAACATCGTTGATTTCTGCATGCATTCGGGCGCGCTTCTTCAGCACACCTCCACCGCGAGCGTTCACGGCGCAGGTACGGTTGAACAGAAAAACCCCGACGCGACCTTTGACGAATTCAGTCTTGACATAGGACAGAACCATATCCAGAACGTTTATATCCATTCAAAATACAGAGCTGAAGAGGTTATACTTCTTGCGCGCAGCTCGGGACTCAAGGCTAATATTTTTAGAATAGGAAACCTTACTTGGAGAAAATCCGACGGAAAATTCCAGCGCAACCCCGAGGATAACGGATTCCTTGGACGCTTCAGAGGTCTTTTGAAGGTTGGAAAATACAGTAAGGAGCTTTCGGAATATCCTATAGATTTCACTCCCGTTGACGAATGTGCGGACGCATACGTGCGCCTTGCACTTTACAACAGAGTTAACAACATCTATAACCTTTATCACCCCCAGCTCTTTACAATCGAAACGTTTAGGAAAAAATATTTCAAGCGCATTAAAATGGTGCCGCGCGAGGTATTTGAAAAGGCGCTTAGAGAGTCTATATACGACAAGGACGTTGCAATACTCTCGTTCTATAATTCCATAGCGTCTAACTCCAAAAACATTTCAATGCACAATGAATTCACCGTTCGCGAGCTGAAAAACCTCGGCTTTGAATGGTCGAAGATAGGACTAAAATACCTCAGCTACATCAAAAAGATTTGATAAACGATTTATATGAAAGGAATGCCATGAAAATAGGTATTGATATAGGTTCAACCACTATAAAGTGCGTTGTTCTTGACGATCAAGGGAATATCCTTCATAAAAGCTACGAGCGTCACTTTGCTATGATAAACGAAAAAACGCGCGAGGTTTTCGAGGGCTTGATTAAGAAGTTCAACATAACCGAGCCTGTCGTTTGCGCTATATCCGGATCTGCGGGAATGGGCATCGCTGATTGGGCGGGCTTGCCGTTCGTTCAAGAGGTTTATGCAACCAAGGTTGCAATAAGCCACAAGCTCCCCGAAACCGACGTAGTTATCGAGCTTGGCGGAGAGGATGCAAAGATACTTTTCTTAAAGGGCAATCTTGAGGTCAGAATGAACGGAACCTGCGCAGGCGGAACCGGTGCATTCGCAGATCAGATGGCAAGCCTTATGCAGATAGAAACGGGCGAAATGAACGAGCTTGCGAAAAATCACGAAAAGATTTATTCCATAGCTTCGCGCTGCGGAGTTTTCGCAAAGACCGACATTCAGCCCCTACTCAACCAAGGCGCAAAAAAAGAGGACATTTCCGCAAGTATATTCTATGCCATAGTTAACCAAACGATAACGGGACTTGCACAGGGCCACCCGATAGAGGGAAACATAGTTTACCTCGGCGGTCCGCTCACTTTTCTTTCGGAGCTTCGCCGCGCATTTGACAAAACGCTCAAGTGCGAGGGAACCTGCCCCGAGGATTCCCTTGTTTTCGTTGCACTCGGTGCAGCTTACTATGCAGAAGAAAAGATTGACCTTGCCGCTGCAATAAAGCGCATAGGCGAAAAGGCAGATTTCGTTGCCGATTCATCGCTCAAGCCGCTTTTCGAGAGCCAGGAGGACTTTGATAAATTCATCGCGCGCCACAACGCGCACAGCGTTCCCCGCAAGGAAGGAATCGACTACTCGGGCGACGCATACCTCGGCATAGATTCAGGCTCAACCACCTTGAAGGTCGTTTTGACTGACAAGGACGGCTCGATAATATTCTCGAAATATCAGTCGAACCAAGGAAAGCCCATCGACGTCGTTAAGGATACGCTTCTCGAAATGTACGAGAAGTACCCCAATATAAAAATAGTTTCCTCGGCGGTTACAGGATACGGTGAGGATATGATGAGAAGCGCCCTTGGAATTGACATCGGCGTTGTTGAAACCGTTGCTCATTTCACCGCAGCAAAATACTTTATGCCCGACGTTGAGTTCATAATCGACATCGGCGGCCAGGATATGAAATGCTTCAAGATTCGCAACGGTGCGATAGATAACATATTCCTCAACGAAGCATGCTCCTCGGGCTGCGGCTCGTTCTTGCAAGCATTTGCAAATTCGCTCGGATATCCCATTGACAAGTTTGCAAATCTCGGACTTTTCGGCGCAAATCCCGTTGACCTTGGCTCTCGCTGCACGGTGTTTATGAATTCATCGGTAAAGCAAGCGCAAAAAGAGGGCGCAAGCGTTGAAAACATTTCGGCGGGACTCTCCATAAGCGTTGTTAAAAACGCTCTTTATAAGGTTATAAGAGTTCATTCGGCAGACGAGCTTGGCAAAAAGATAGTCGTTCAAGGCGGCACGTTCCTTAACAATGCGGTTTTGCGCGCATTCGAGCAAGAAATCGGCGTTGAGG
>JAGBUD010000058.1 GCA_017630995.1 Clostridia bacterium | reverse complement strand
TACACGGTTACCACGATAATTCTTTTTCTTTTGAGCATAACTATAGGAACGCTTTTACATTTTACTTTTGACTGGACGGGCGAAAACTTGATCGTCGGTCTTATATCCCCCGTTAACGAGAGCATTTGGGAGCACCTAAAGCTTCTTTATTTCCCTTTCATTTACGCTACCGTGGCAGAATATTTCGTTTACGGAAAGGACGTGCACTGCTTCTTTACGGCAAAGCTTTCGGGACTTACCCTTGGACTTCTCTTTATGATTACGAATTACTACACTGTAATCGGTGCATTCGGGGTTAACAATATGGCGGTTAACATCGGAATTTTCATTTCAGCATTCCTCGTTGCATTCGGATTTTCATTCTACAGAATGTTAAAGCCTATGCGCTTTTCGGGCGGAGCATTTGAGATTGCGGCGCTTTCGATTATGGCGGCATACCTTTTGGCTTTCGTCATTTTCACCTATTATCCGCCGCACATTCCTCTTTTCCGCGACCCTATGACGATGAATTATTCTATAAGTAAGTAGTTTAAACTCCGCTGAAATCAAAATCGGGAATAAAATCCTCGGAGGCACTTTCGGGCTCTTGGAAAAATCCGCATTTAAGACCCTTTTTGACCGCGAAATCACAGACCTCCTCGTATTCCGCGCGGGTAAGCTTGCGGTTTATCGGGGGCGGCATATCGGCAGGCGGCGTGTATTGGCTCATAAGGCTTAAATATACGTCACTGCCGTATTTTTGCAAGACGTAGGATATAAGGAGCTTTGCCTCGGCTATATGCCCGGGGAGAATGAGAATTCTTATTATAACGCCGGATTTCATAAGCGAATCGCGTATAACTGCCGCGCCCTTTTGCTTTACCATCTCCTCGATAGCGGCTTTTGCCGCCGCGGGATATTCCTTGGCATAGGAATATTTTTGCGCGAGATTCTGCGTGTGATATTTAAGGTCGGCAAGATAGACGTCTACCGTGCCGTCGAGGGCGCGAACGGTGTTTAAGGAATCGAATGAAGACGTATTATATACGATAGGAACAGTGAGCCCCGCAGCGCGAGCCGCGGCAGTTGCGGATATTACGGAGGGCGCAAAGTGCGTTGGCGTTACGAAATTGACGTTATGCGCACCGCGCGATTCAAGCTCAAGCATAATTTGCGAGAGGCGCTGCGGCGTGACCTCTTTTTTTATTTTTCCTCGGCTTATGTCGTAATTTTGACAGTATACGCAACCGAGCGAGCAACCCGAAAAGAAGATTGTTCCCGAGCCGACGTTGCCCGAAATGATAGGCTCCTCCCATTTATGAAGCGCGGCACGGGCGAGAATTATTTTATCGGTTGCACCGCATCTTCCGACCTCTCCCCGCGTTCTGTTAACACCGCAGGAGTGGGCGCAAAGCATACATTTCTCATAGTTTTTTTCACTAAAGGCTTCGCTTTTCATATTTTCTCCAAAATTTATAATGTTGACATGCTAAAAAATATGTGCTATAATCTTAAAAAACGGATATTTGAGGTAAATAGCCATGGCAGATAAAAGACAAGACTACATAACCTGGGACGACTACTTTATGGGAGTGGCACTTCTTGCCGCAGAGCGTTCAAAGGACCCCAACACTCAAGTTGGCGCTTGCATAGTTGACGAGAATAACCGCATACTCTCAACGGGATATAACGGATTTCCGCACGGCTGCTCCGACGACGAGTTTCCTTGGAACAGAAACGAAGCCGAGGGCGAGACCAAATATCAGTTCGTCGTTCACGCGGAGCTTAACGCAATTCTCAATTCAAGAGGAAAGAACCTTGCGGGCTCAAAGCTTTACGTTGCCCTTTTCCCCTGCAACGAATGCGCAAAGGCGATAATTCAAGCGGGCGTGGCAGAGGTCGTTTACCTCTCGGATAAATATAAGAATACTCCCTCCACAATAGCATCGAGAAGAATGCTGAACGCAGCGGGAGTTAAGCTCACGCGAATCAAGCCCACAAAGACGGAGATTGTTCTAAACCTCAAGTGCGAGGACTGATACGCGCGCCGTATTCCTTTAAAAAATAGTCTTCAATGCTTTCGATATCGAGCGAGAAGCTACCTTGAACCATATCGGATTTACCGCCGCCCTTACCGCAGAGGGCGGCGTTTATTTTTTTGATTTCGGTATTCATCGGGGTATTTGACGAATAAATTATGTATTTCACGTTTTGCTCGCATACGGAGAGCAAAATCAACATACCGAAGCGGCTTGCCGCCGCGTTTAAGAAAGCGCGCAGCTCGTCGTAATCCGCACCGTCGAAGCTGTAAAGTGCGGCGCTCGCGCTTTCAGCCGACTCACCGAGCTTTTTATAATATCCGAGCTTAAACGAGGAAAATTCGCCCTTTATGGCGGAATAATCAGAGAGGAGCTTTTCAACCGCAACCCCGCATTCGAGCTTTGGCACAGAGAGAAGCGCGGATATTTTTGCTAGGTTTTCTTGCATTTTCACGAAAATTCTTTGCGCTCTGCGACCTGCGGCAATACGGATTCGTATTCCGCCGCGAAGTCCCGCAAAATCGAGGATTTTTATTGCACCGATTTCGCCCGTTCTTGCAACGTGGGGCGCACAGCAAGCGCAGCTGTCAACGTCACCTATTCTTATAATGCGAAGCCCCTCGGTTATATCGAGCTTTGAACGGTATTCTATATTTTTCGCTTCCTGTGCAGAGGGAAAAAGCGACTCAACCTCAACGTTTTTATAGACTGCCTCGTTTGCCAGAAGCTCAACCCTTGCAAGCTCCTCTGCCGAAAGGGGCGCGTCTATATCCATAGTTACCTCGTCTGCACCGAGGTGAAAGCCGACGTTATTTAAGCCGTAAAGCGAATGAATGATTCCCGAAAGGATATGCTCTGCCGTGTGTGACTGCATTTTCTCGTATCTTTCATCAAAATCAATCGAGCAGAAAACGCACTCTCCAACCTTATGCTCGCGCTCGGTGACGTGGTATATAATTCCGCTCTCCTCATAAACCTTGATAACCTTATCGCCCGATATTTCTCCGCTATCAGAATACTGACCGCCCTCCTCGGGGAAGAAGGCTGTTTTATCGAGAACGGTTATATAGCTTCCGTCATCTCGCTTTTGAGAAAGCAAGACGCAAGCGTCGAAGCTTTTTATGTATGCGCTTTTATAGTATAGCTTTTCTGTCATATATATTCACCGAAGCAAGACCACGGATACGTATGTGTGTCAGGCTTTTTTTCAAAATCGTATCTTTTTCCGAATAACTCAAATCCGAGATGATATGCAAAGAGGGCGGGCATTTTCGCCTTTGCGTCGCGGCTGCCGTACTTTTTATCTCCCAAAAGCGACATTTTTCGCGATGAAAACTGCGCGCGGATTTGATGAAATCTGCCCGTTTCAAGTCTGATTTTAACGAGCGTTGCTGCTCTGCCGTCTATATCGAGCGTTTTTATAGGCTCGTAGGTAAGCCTTGCTTCCTTGACACCCGCTCTCATTCTGTCAACGACGAAGCTTTTGCCCGCTGCACTGTCCTTAAAAATCAGGTCAACGAGTCTGCCTCCCTCTGCAACACCCTCAACCACGGCAAGATAATCCTTCTCTGCTACGTGGGTTGATATAAGCTCGGAGAGCGCCGCCGCACTCTTTTTATTCCTTGCAAAAACAAGAACACCGCCAACCACTCTGTCCAGCCTGTGAACGAGATAAAGGTCGTCGCTTTCACCCATATCCGAAAGCATACCTGCTGCCAGAGTCATAGCGTCCGCATCACCCGTAGGGTCGGGCTGGGAGGCTATTGCCGGGGGCTTGAATACCGCCAAAACGTTTTTGTCCTTATATAAAATCTCCACAGAAAATCTCCTAAAGTTAAAGCCGTAGCCGTGAAATACCGACTGCGGCTTTGATTAAGTTAGTTTAATGAAATCTTGCTGACCTCAAGGATACGGTAAACGACGGGCACCATAATGATGTTAACTGCTACCTCAACACCGAAATTCACCGTGGTAAAGAGCGCATAAATTTCCACTCCCGTAAGCTCAAGGAAAAACGCATAGCAGCCGAGGACGAAAATCGCCGTGTTAACAACGGGAGCTGCAAGAGCCGCAAGAGTTATTGCAACGTAACGGTTTTTATTGCGAAGAAGCTTGAAAATAAGACCTGCTATAAGCGCGGCGCCGACACCCTTCATAAATACGAGCAAAACCGTGAAAAACGGACGGTACTCAAAGAAAGGAACGGTTGTGGGATCAAAAAGAACGATAAACGAGAACACCGCACCGAGCCAAGCTCCGCCGAAAATACCGCATACGGAGACCCCCAAAACTATCGGAATGAAAACCAAAGCGGGCGAAAGTCCTGTTGCGGAGCCGATTAGGGGAGCGAATACAAGCTGAAGAAGAATTACAAGAGCCGTCAGAATTGCGAGATATACGAGCTTTCTGACGTTAACGGTCTTTGTTATTGTTGCCATGATAAAATACCTTTGCGGTTTAATAATATTTGAACGTCATTATTTTACCACTTATTTATATATTTTGCAATACCCTAAAGGAATTTTCTCAATTTTTCCTTTGCGTGCTGACTCTTACAGCCTTGCCGCCCGAAAGGACTATCATCTTAACTGCGGTAAGGCTGAATTCGTTTGCGTAGACGTCAAGCGGCTTATCTATAATCCCTCTTGCAAGCACCTTTATATACCCCGTGTCGTAAGGAATCAGCCGTTTTTCCTTTAGGATATTTATATCAATTCTATCACCCGAGGCAAAGCTTCTTGATAAGGTGTCTATATTAATAATTCTTCTGCGTCTGCCGTCGGTGATTATATCAATATCGCGACGCAAGAGGTCTTTTGCAAGCGAATCTGTTATCGTGCCGTCGGCATAGGCGGCGTCTATCACCGTTTGCTCGCTCGATTCAAATTCAATCTCCCCTATTTTTTCCGCGATTACCTCGGCGCGCTCCTCCTCGGCATTGCCGCTTACAGACAAATCGGATTTGAATTTCCGCTTTTCGATTGCGCTCGGCTTGCTTTTCTCCGCCTCGGGCATTGAGGGGATAAAGCTATCGCTTTTTGAAAGGTGCTCGCGGTACTCTTCCAAAATACGCTTGCGGTTTATATAGATAAACACAAATGCAAGCATAGAGAATATAAAGATAATCACCAAAAGAAACGCGCTTCTCGAATCGCCGGGAGAGAGCCTTTTATACTCGACAACCTTGCCTTGAATAACGTTGACCTCGTAATTTGAATTTTCGAATACCGCGTTTACCGCCTCACCGCTTACGATATACTCACATACGAGCGGCTCCCCGCTGATAAGAGCGCCCGACACTACCTCAAAGCCCGGCTCGCTTTCCTTTGAAAAGAAATACTTTTCGATATCCGAGATTTTGACGGTTATACGCCGCTTTTCAATTTCAAAGAGGGCGACGCACTGTGTCTTGCCGTTTTCAAATTCGTAATTTTCCGTATCCTTTACGGAGAGCGTAATTTCGTATTTTCCGACATCGCGCATTTCTCCGAATTCATAATCAAAAAGATCGAGGTCAATTTCATTTGGCGCTTGGTTTTTGCCGCTATACTCGACGCTCGGAATTTCGGGAAGCCCGATTACCCGCTTTTGAACGCTTATTTTCCCCGACGCGCAAAGCTCGGAAAACCTAAATGAAACGGAGCTGTCCCCAACAGAAAAGCAATCGCCGCTATTATATACAATTTCGATTTCGGAGAATGGAATTTCCTTAACGCTTCCGTCGTTATATTCGGCGAATGCCGAAATATCATTATCCGAAATTTGCGACAGAGTCAAAAACTCGCTCCTTGAAAGCTCGACCCAAAAATCAAGCGCAAAAACCGCCTTTATTTCGAATTCTATCCATTCAGATTCCATTGCATAGTGATTTTCGTCACCGCTTGAATACGCCTTGAAATAATATCTTCCTACCACGCGGGGCATTTCAATAATTTCCTCTTCGGACTTAAAAAGATATTCGGTTACACCAAAGGCGGATTTTCCAACCGGAGATAAGATTCCCGTGGCGAATATGCTTTCAATGCTCGGCTCCTCTGCCCATGAGTTTTCCGCTTTCAGAATTTTGAACGTAAGCTCACCGTTCAAGACGTAATAATTTGAATCAAGGGACACTGCGCGCGCCGTGTATTCACCGACAGCCGTGCCGGCGCCTGACAGAGAAATTTCACATTCCGCGCAAGAGGCACTAGGCAAAAACGGCTCACCGCTATATATATGCTCCGCCTCGCCCCAGCTGACGCTTACACCGCGCGGCAAAACGCATAAACTGACCGTCATCGGCTTCGGATTTGCGTAGTTTTCGCTCTCGGAATAGAAATAAACAGTTACTGTCACCTTTCCCTCCGAAACGTTTAGGACTCCCGACGAAAAGCTGACGCTCGGAGAGCTTCCGTCTACCCCCGTCGGCAGCTTGCCGACGGGGGTGGGATAATGGACACTGCCGTCATAGATAAACTCCTCGTCAAAAAATTCAACGCCGCTCATATCGTATTCCGCAGGATAAACGGTTATAGGATGGGAAATATTCACCCCCATATACGAAACGGTTACGTAATTATCACCGAAGCGCAAGCCATCGCCATTCTTATATGAAACGCAAAGCTCATCTCTTGGAATATCAACCACTCTGCCGCTTTTATATCTTGCTCCGAGCGAAAGCCCCGACACGTCAAAGCTATCAAAAG
>JAGBUD010000057.1 GCA_017630995.1 Clostridia bacterium | reverse complement strand
TTCTCGGCTGACCGTAGGTTTTCTTGATAGCTTGAAGCGAGGCTATGATATGCTGCTTCAATTTTACGTCGTCTTTGAGAGTTTCGTTTATATCCGCAATCTCTTTTCTAAGATTTTCTATCTCTTGAACTCTGTTGATTATATACTGACGGTTGAGGTTACGGAGCTTGATTTCCGCAATATACTCCGCTTGAACCTTTGTGAGATTGAATCCCTTGCAAAGATTGGGAATAACGTCCTCTTCCTTTTCGGTATTGCGAATTATCTTTATAGCCTTGTCTATGTCGAGCAAGATGGCTGCAAGACCCAAAAGCAAATGCAATTTGTCCTCTTTTTTGCCCAAATCAAATTCAAGCTCGCGGCGCACGCATTTAGTTCTGAATTTAATCCATTCGAGCAAAACGTCCTTAACACCGAGCTGATAGGGTGTTCCCTCGACAAGTATATTGAAATTGCAATCGAAATTGTTTTCAAGCTCGGTTGCGGCAAAAAGCTTTTGCACAACAAGCTCGGGATTTGCGTCCTTCTTCAAATCAAAGGTGAGCTTAAATCCGTTAAGGTCAATCGCGTCGCGCACGTCGGAAACCTCGCGCAGCTTACCGAGCTTTATCATCTCTGTTGACTTCTTCATTATAGCTTCAATCGAAGAAGCGTAAGGAATCTCGATAATATCTATGCAGTTTTCCTTTTTGTCGTACACGTACTTTGCACGCATTTTAAAGCTTCCAACGCCCGTTTCGTATATTTTGCGCATTTGCTCGCGGTCGTAAATTATCTCCGCGCCGCCCGGGAAATCGGGAGCCTTTACGATGTCGAGAAGTCTGTCAATCGTAAGGTTGGGATTCTTTAAAAGCGCTATAGTTCCGTCGCATAGCTCCGCAAGGTTAAACGAGCAAATCGAACATGCCATACCAACCGCGATACCGAGGTTGGGAGATAAAAGAATATTCGGAAACGTCGTGGGTAGGAGCGTCGGCTCGGTTGTGGTATTATCGTAGTTAGGAACGAAATCTACCGCGTTTTTATCAATACCCGAAAATAGCTCTTGGCAAAACGTGTCGAGCTTTGCTTCGGTATAACGAGATGCGGCATACGCCATGTCTCTTGAATAATGTTTACCGAAAGAACCCTTCGAATCAATAAACGGGTGAAGAAGTGCCTCATGACCTCTTGTAAGTCTTACCATAGTTTCGTATATAGAGGCGTCACCGTGCGGGTTAAGCTGCATGGTTTGTCCTACTATATTCGCACTTTTGATTTTCTGTCCCTTTAAAAGCCCCATTTTATACATAGTATAAAGGAGCTTTCTGTGAGCGGGCTTAAATCCGTCTATCTCGGGTATAGCTCTCGAAACAATAACGCTCATTGCGTATGGCATATAGTTTTTTTCAAGAGTCTCGGTTATAGGTTGCGGTGTTGCCACAGCTTCGTTAAGCTTGGGGTCTTCTATTACCTTAGTTTTTTTCTTTGCCATGCAAATTACCGTCTCATTCTTATGATTTTATGCGCAGCGGCGCGAATCATTCTGTTATATAGCGCAAGCGCTATTCCCTTTTTCTCGGGCAGCGGCGCGTATATTTGGGAATAATTTTTAGAATCAATTTCTCTTAAAATTGCAAAAAGCGAATGTGCTTGCATAAGCTTATCATCGATTTTTCCAAAATTATATACGTCTGCTTTGGGAAATGCGCGCTTAAATTCTTCAACGTATTCGTCATACGTGATTATAGCAACGTTATCCATAGAAACGTCCGCAAGATAAGCGATAACCTCGTCAGCCTCGCCATCAATTAAGGTTAACGGAGCCGTGGGGGCATAGTGCCTATATTTCATTCCGGGAGAAAGCGCGACCTCGCCGTCCTTTAATTTATCGGTTACGGCATCAGCAACGTTCACCTTTGCAATTTGCGATAGGTCTTCAATCGTTATTTTGCCGGGACGCAGAAGCGTGAGCGTTCCGTTGTCCTCGATTTTTACTATAGTTGATTCGAGTCCGAAATCAGCAGCGCCACCGTCGATTATCGCATCAACTCTGCCGTTCATATCCTTTATGACGTGCTCCGCGGTAGTGGGAGACGGACTGCCCGAAAGGTTAGCTGACGGAGCTGCAATCGCAGTTCCCGAGAGTCTTATAAGTTCTCTCGCGATAGGAGCAATGGGACATCTGACAGCAACGGTTTCAAGACCGCCGCGCGTCTTTTTCGGGACGCTCTCGCGTGACTTTAAAACAACCGTCAACGGCCCCGGCATAAAGCTATCAGCAAGCTTATAATAAACCTCGCTTGTATATGCGTATCTTTCGGCTGCCTCGGGAGTTTCAATGTGAATAATCAAAGGGTTGTCTGACGGGCGTCCTTTTGCCTCAAAAATAGCTGAAACGGCATTTTCGTTTGTGGCATCGGCACCTATTCCGTAAACTGTTTCCGTGGGAAAAACCACAAGACCGCCCGATTTTATAATTTGCGCGGGATATTCAAGCAAAGACGCTTCCGGTGCTTCGGGGTTGGAAATTTTAATTATTTCAGTTTTCATTCTGCTCTCCCCGCAAGCGCTCCGCGGTATCCTGTGCGATAAGATCAACGATTATCTCGTCCATATTACCGTTCATAAAAGCGCCGAAGTTAAATATTGTTTTGTTAATTCTGTGGTCGGTGATTCTGGATTGCGGATAATTATACGTTCTGATTTTTTCGCTTCTATCACCGCTTCCGACCTGACTTTTTCTTGTTGATGCGATTTTCTCGTCTTGCTCGCGGACTTTCATATCATAGAGCTTCGAATAAAGAATTTTGAGAGCCTTTTCTTTGTTTTGAAGCTGGCTTCTCTCTTGATCGCATTCTATAACTATGCCCGTAGGCTTATGAGTTAATCTGACTGCCGACTCGGTTTTGTTTATATGCTGACCGCCCGCACCGCTAGACTTACAAGATTCAATCTTGATATCTGCGGGGTTGACCTCGACCTCGACCTCTTCAGCCTCGGGAAGCACCGCAACGGTGACCGTCGAGGTCTGAATTCTTCCGTTTGATTCGGTGACGGGAATTCTTTGCACGCGATGAACTCCGCTTTCAAATTTGAATTTGGAATACGCACCGTCGCCAATAACCATAAAGTTAATTTCCTTGATGCCGCCAAGCTCGGTTTCGTTAAGCGTTACGACCTCAATTTTGAATTTTTGCGAATCCGCATACATTGAATACATACGAAAAACGTCGTAAGCAAAGAGCGCCGCTTCTTCTCCGCCCGCGCCTTGTCTTATTTCAACTATTACGTTCTTTGAATCATTTGGATCCTTTGGAATCAAAAGGATTTTTAATTCCTCGGTAAGAGCGTCAACGTTTTCCTTGTGTAGCTTATATTCTTCCTCCGCAAGCTCGCGAAGCTCGGAATCGAGCGAGGAATCGCGCATCATTTCGTCTGATTCGCGCATTTCCTTTTCCTCTGTCTTATATTCGCGGAACTTATCAATTATCGGGGTAAGCAAGCTATACTCCTTCATAAGAGAGGAATATAGCTTGTTATTGGAAACCACGTTCGGAAGTGTGATAAGCTGTTCTATTTCTCTATATCTGTCCTCTGCCTTTTCAAGCTTTTTAAAAAACATATTTTCCTCCCTCAAAATTTCGGTTAACTTTGAGAGATAAGACTATTTAGAAAAAGCAACAAAAGCCTCGTAGGTGGAATATATATCAGCCTTGGAAACTACCTCGTAGGGAGCGTGCATAGACAAAACGGGAACTCCGAGGTCAACTGTTTCAATGTTGTGGTTAGCGATAAATTTAGCAACAGTTCCGCCGCCGCCCGCGTCAACCTTACCAAGCTCTGCAGTCTGCCAAATAACACCGTTTTCGTTAAAGAGCTTTCTGATAAATCCAACAAATTCAGCAGAAGCGTCGTTGGTTGCAGACTTACCGCCTGCTCCGGTGTATTTACACATAGTAGTTCCGCAAGAAATCATAGCGCTGTTTCTGCGCTCGTAAACCTCTGCAAAATTGGGATCGTAAGCGGGGCTTACGTCTGCACTGAGGCACTTGGATTTTGAACGAACAACAGTCAAATTCTTGCCGAGATTGCGAGAGATTTCAGACATAACGTCAACAAGAATATCAGACTGCATGCCGGTGATACCTACAGAGCCGATTTCTTCCTTGTCCGCAAGAACAACCATAACGGTCTTGCTTGACTTTTCGGTATCAATGAGTGCGGTGAGTGCGGGATATGCGCAAACTCTGTCATCGTGGCCGTAAGCCGCAATAAGTGCTCTGTCAAATCCTATATCACGAGTCTTGTATGCAGGAACGAGGCAAAGCTCTGCGCTGAGGAAATCCTCTTCGCAAATGCCGTACTTTTCGTTAAGAATAGAAAGTGCAGTAAGCTTGATTTTATCAGAAACGTCCTTGTCTGCATAAGGAAGACCTCCGATAAGGATGTTGAGGGTCTCACCGCTTATTGCAGAGCCGAGAGGTTCAGCCGCCTGCTTTGCGCCAAGGTGAGGAAGAAGATCGTTGATATAGAATACGGGATCGTTATCATCTTCACCAATAACGACGT
>JAGBUD010000056.1 GCA_017630995.1 Clostridia bacterium | reverse complement strand
TAACTAAACCATATTTAAGTGACGCTGATACAATTATGAGAAAAAAAGAAGACGCAAGAGTTACACGAACAAAATCAAGCCTATTTGATTCATTCAGAGATTTGCTCGCAGAAAAGCCTTTCGAGGATATAACAATAAATGAAATATGCCTTCGCGCAGGTATTCGCAGAGCAACGTTTTACAAGCATTTTTCGGATAAATACGATTTCCTTGCCGCACTTACAAACGAGCTGCGCGCAATGTTTGAGAAAAATTTTTGGACTCCCACCAAAGCAAAGCAAAAGGATCTTTCCGACTATTACGTTGATTATCTTGTTGCAATTATAGATTTCTTTGACAAAAACTATTCTGTGGTTGAGTTAATATTCAAGAGCAATATGACATCGGTTTTGATTGACGTTATCGTTGAGGAAAACTATAAAAAGACGCTTGAGCGGCTTGAATCGGACACTAAATGCGGTTTGAAGCTCGTTGCTTCTCCCGAAACGATTGCGCTCTACCTTTCCGGCGGAATAAGCAATTCGGTTATAAAATGGCTCAAAAACGGAAAGAAAACACCCCGAGAAGAGATGATACGCGACTTGACAGCACTTGTTCTTATGGTTTTTGAAAAATAATTTTACAAATGTTTATTACACTATTGCATTTTTCAAAAAAATATGATAAAATTTTAGTATGAAACTTTTTTCTAATGGAGGTATTGCCATGAAGCATATCAAGACTATTGAAACCAAGAATCTCTGCGCTAGCGCAAAAAACGGCGGTTGCGGTGAATGCCAGACCTCTTGCCAGTCCGCTTGCAAGACCAGCTGCGGTATTGCTAACCAGCAGTGCGAGAGCAACAAGAAGTAATTTAAATCAGGTTTCATAAAAATGCCGTCGTATTTCTGGCGGCTTTTTTTAATGATTTTAAAATGGAGAATATAATATGATACATCAGTATAAACTCGGAGAATATAATATTGTCCTCGACGTTTGTTCAGGCTCCGTTCATTGTGTTGACGACGTGGCATATGACGTTATCGAGATGTTTGAATCCTCCACCCGCGACGAGATTGCTTCACAACTTTCAAAAAAATATGCGGACAATGGCGTTTCGGCAGACGAGGTTTATTCTTGCTACGATGAAATATGCGAGCTGAAGGATTCTGGCAAGCTTTTCTCCCCCGATAGCTTTGAGCCGATGGCAAGCACGCTCAAGGAAAAAACCGCGGGAGTTATTAAGGCGCTTTGCTTACATATTGCTCACACCTGCAACCTTAACTGCTCCTATTGCTTTGCAAGCCAAGGAAAATATCACGGTGAGCGCGCAGTTATGAGCTTTGAGGTTGGAAAGCGCGCGCTCGACTTCCTCATTGAAAATTCGGGCACAAGAAGAAACCTTGAGGTTGACTTCTTTGGCGGAGAACCGCTCCTCAACTTCGACGTTGTTAAAAGGCTCGTTGAATATGCAAGAAGCATTGAAAAGAAATACAATAAGAACTTTAGATTTACCCTTACGACAAACGGTATGCTCATCGACGACGACGTTATAGAATTTTCAAACAAGGAAATGAGCAACGTTGTTTTAAGTCTTGACGGACGCAAGGAAATACACGATAAATTTAGAGTTGACTATGCAGGCAAAGGAAGCTTTGACACCATTGTTCCGAAATTCCAAAAACTCGTTGAGGCTCGCGGCGGCAAGAACTACTATATGAGAGGCACGTTCACTCATTCAAACCCCGATTTCCTTGAGGATATAAAGGTTATGCTTGACCTCGGATTTACCGAGCTTAGCATGGAGCCCGTTGTAACAAGACCCGGTGACCCCGCAGAGCTTACCGACGAGGACAACGTAATCGTTATGGAGCAATACGAAAAGCTTGCCGAGCTTATGCTTAAACGACACAAGGAAGGCAGAGATTTTACGTTCTATCACTATATGATAG
Source organism: Clostridia bacterium (assembly GCA_017630995.1). The sequence continues at coordinate 2,670 of JAGBUD010000056.1, read as the reverse complement.
ATCTCAAGGACGGTCCTTGTATTTACAAACGCATTTCGGGTTGCGGCTCGGGAACCGAATATATGGCGGTTACACCTTGGGGTGATCTCTATCCCTGCCATCAGTTTGTGGGCGACGACAAATACAAGCTTGGTAATATATACGACGGCGTTACGAACAAGGAAGCGCAGAACGAATTTTTCTCTTGCAACGTTTATGCAAAGGAAGAATGCCGCAACTGTTGGGCAAGACTTTACTGCTCTGGCGGCTGCGCCGCAAACGCATATCATTCAACGGGCTCTGTTAACGGAATATACAAAAAGGGCTGCGATCTTTTCAAAAAGAGAATGGAATGCGCTATCGCACTTGCGGTTGCCAAGGAATTTGAAGAAATATGAAAACTCCGATTTCCGCGTTTCTTAACAAATATGCAGAAAGCAAAAGCATTCGTTGCCATATGCCGGGTCACAAGGGCGCAGGTAACGGTGCCGAGAAATATGATATAACCGAGATACAGGGTGCCGACAGTCTTTTTGAAGCTGACGGAATCATTCTCGAAAGCGAAAAAATCGCAGGAGAGATTTTCGGTGCGGACACCTTTTATTCTACGGAGGGTTCTTCCCTTTCAATAAGGGCTATGACCTATTTAATTTCACTTTATGCAAAATCGAGGGCAGAAAGACCGATTATCGCAGCGGCAAGAAACGTTCACAAATCGTTTGTTAGCGCTGCGGCACTGTTGGACGTTGAGGTTGATTGGATAACCTCAAGCGGCACCACCTATCTTTCCTCTGAAATTTCGGCAGTGGACGTTGAGCGCTACTTAAAGGACAGAGAAACACTGCCAACCGCGCTTTATCTTACCTCACCCGATTATATCGGACACACCTCTCCCATCTCGGAAATCGCAAACGTGTGCCACAGAAACGGCATTTTGCTCGTTGTTGACAATGCGCACGGCGCGTATCTCAAGTTTATGAGCCCCTCATCTCACCCCATAGATTTGGGCGCAGATATGTGCTGCGACTCCGCGCACAAAACCTTGAATGCACTGACGGGTGCGGCTTATTTGCATATATCAAGGAAGGCTCCCTTGTTTTTTAGAGATAACGCGAAAACCGCGCTTTCGCTTTTTGCATCAACAAGTCCGTCCTATCTGATTTTAAAATCGCTTGACGAGCTTAACTCTTACCTTGCAGAGAATTATAAAAATCACTTGAACGACTTTATTGTTCATTTGAATTCACTCAAGGCAAGACTTACCACACACGGATACGAGATAGCAGAAACCGAGCCGATGAAGCTCACAATAAAAGCGAAGAAATACGGATATACAGGACACGAGCTTGCAGATATTCTTGCAAAAAGAGAAATTTTTTCGGAATTTGCGGACAAGGATTTTTTGGTTCTTATGCTGACTCCGAATAATTCCGAGAATGACATTTCACTTTTGAGCGAGGCGTTTTTGCAAATTCCCAAAAGAGAAGAAATCGCCACACAGCCCCCACCCTTCGTGATACCGAAAAAGGCTATCTCCATAAGAGAAGCCGTGCTTTCAAATCAAGAAACACTCCCCATAGAAAGCTGCATAGGAAGAACGCTTGCGTCGGTCACCGTCGGTTGTCCGCCCGCGATACCTATAGTGGTTTCGGGAGAAATTATCGACGAGGGATCGATTGAAATTTTCAAATATTACGGCATTGAAAATTGCACCGTAACCAAATAAACAAACATAAAAACGGCGAGGATATTGCTTTCGGGCAGAATCCTCGCCGTTTTTATATTGATATGTAAATAAAGCTATTATTTAGTCGTTTGTGTCTATGTGAGGCCAATAAGCCTTGAGATAGTCTATTCCCGAGAATACGGTGGCAAAGAGCATTATAGCCATCGAAACGTAAGAGAGAATGTGGTTATCGCGGAAGAAAGGAATCAAGGGCTCAAGCATGATAATTACGGTACCCGACATTTGAGAAACCGTTTTAAGCTTGCCAAGCATGCTTGCGGCAACCACGATTCCGCTTTTTCCCGCAACAACAAGGCGCAGACTTGTTACACCAAGCTCGCGGAAAAGAATAACCAAAACAACCCATACGAATATCATAGCGGGAAGGTAATACTCCTCTCCCAAAAGGAGCAACCACACGAGAACGGTGATTTGCGAGGAAATTACCATAAACTTATCTGCAAGAGGGTCGATAAATTTTCCAAAATCGGTAACCAAGTTATATTTTCTTGCGATTTTGCCGTCAAGCAGATCGGTAAAGCCTGTTATAACAAATATAGCAACGGGAACTACAATGCCCCATACTTCTATATTTCTCATAAAAATGAGAGTAGCAACAAATGCGGGAACAAGACAAACTCTTATAATTGAGAGCAAATTAGGGAGATTAATCGATTTCTTTTTCATTTTTTTATACCTCTTTATTCATCTATGGCTTCGCCAATAAGATCGTAATCAATCGCCTCGGTGATCTTCACCTTAACGAAATCGCCTGCGTTTCTGCGGCGGCGTGCAGAGAAATAAACCTTTCCGTCAACGTCGGGAGCGTCTGCATAGCTACGTCCGTAATGCACCTCGGCAACGGTATCGTATCCATCGCAAATTACCTCTATTTCCGATCCTACCTTATCTAGGCTCAACTGCTCCGATACGGTAAGCTGGGTTTGCATTAATATATCGTATCT
>JAGBUD010000055.1 GCA_017630995.1 Clostridia bacterium | reverse complement strand
TCGCATTGCGTGGGGTTGACCTTGCCGGGCATAATAGAGGAGCCGGGCTCGTTTTCGGGAATGGTTATCTCCCCGATTCCGCATCTCGGGCCGCTCGCAAGCCAGCGCACGTCGTTTGCAATCTTCATAAGGTCGGCGGCAAGCGCCTTGAGCGCGCCGTGCAAAAATACAAGCTCGCTCTTTGAGGTGAGGGAATGGAACTTGTTTTCCGAAGCGAAAAACTCAAATCCGATAATCCCCGAAATCTCCAAAACCGCCGCAGCGTCAAATCCGCTCGGACAGTTGAGCCCCGTTCCGACCGCAGTTCCGCCAAGGGCAAGCCTCGCCGCATCGGTGAGAGCCTTGCATATCATTTCCTTGTCGTATTCAAGCGATGAGCGCCAGCCGCTTATCTCTTGTGCAAAGGTGATGGGGGTTGCGTCTTGAAGATGCGTTCTTCCGCTTTTCGTCGCGTCGGCATTTTCGTCTTCAAGGCGATAGAACGTGTCGATGAGAGCGTCTATCGCGGGCAAAAGCTCGCGCTTAATCTCTAAAACCGCGCTGACGTGCATCGCCGTCGGGAAAACGTCGTTTGAGGATTGCGACATATTCACGTCGTCATTAGGGTGAAGAAGCTTTTTTCCCGCAAGCTCGTTTGCTCTGTTGGCAATAACCTCGTTGACGTTCATATTCGTCTGCGTGCCGCTTCCCGTCTGCCAAACTGAAAGGGGGAAGTTTTCGTCAAGCTTACCCTCGATAATTTCCTTTGCCGCAGCTTCAAGGTAGAAGAGCTTTTCCTCGGTCATCTTGCTCGGCAAAAGGCGCGAGTTTGCCCTTGCCGCCGCGAGCTTAACCGTCGCAAGCGCGTGTATCACCGAAATCGGCATTTTCTCCGTGCCAATCTTGAAATTTTCAAAGCTGCGCTGTGTCTGCGCGCCCCAATACTTGTCGGCAGGAACCGAAATCTCTCCCATCGAATCCTTTTCTATGCGGTACTGCATAATCTAACTGTCCTCCACCAAAATGGTTATGTATTTCTTTTCGTTAAGTCTGTCCGTGCGCTTCTGCGCGCGAATTCCAAAGGCAATAAGGCTCTTCACCGAAGCGTCGAGAAAGCTCTCGAATGAATCAAGCCGCTCGCGTCTTTCCGTGCGGCTCGAGATTATCCTCGGCGCCTCACATTCAACGAGCATGTCCACGATAGCCTCGCTCTCTGAAACGGTAAGTCCGCGCTCGGAAAATTTCCGCGCGGCAAAGAGCATGTCCTCCTCGGAGTCAAGGCGCAAAAGCATTCTCGCCTGTCTCTCGCAAAGTCCGCCCGCGCATATCTCGCCTCGCACCGAATCGGGCAAGCGCAAGAGTCGGAGCTTGTTTGCCACGTGCGATTGGCTGCACCCCATTTTCTCGGCAATCTGCGATTGCGTCATGCCGCACATATCAATCATTCCGCGTATTGCCGCCGCCTCGTCAAACATATTCATTTTATAGTCCTCCTTTTTTCTCCATTCCATAATAGCATAGAGAAATCGAGGGGAATGTCAAAGCGTGTCGTGCGTAAAATTAACCGCGTGAAAGCGCACAACTCTCGCACCTTTTGCGAATTTTATATCGGCGCAAAGGGGCGCCCGGTTATCTTAAAGCGGCTTTTTTGAAATCTGTGCAAATGGCGCCCGGTTATCTTAAAGCGGCTTTTTTGAAATCTGTGCAAATGGCGCCCGGTTATCTTAAAGCGGCTTTTTTGAAATCTGTGCAAAGGAGCGCGGATAGCTCTGCGGTGTCCTTGTTTTTTTCTTGACTGTGATTATGGGGTGGGTAAGGTCCTCACCCATGCCGCATAAAGTCACGTTTTCGCACCTCGCGCCATCGCCTCCGAGAATGGAAATCGCCCGCTTCGCGCCCGAAAGCTCAAATTCGGCATTCTTTCCCTTCATCGCAAGCATAGCTCCGCCAACCTTGACAAACGGTAAGCATAGCTCGCAAAGCACGCGAAGCTCGGCAACCGCCCTCGCGGTTGCATAGTCAAATCTCTCGCGGTAGTCCGCAAGGCGCGCGGCGTCCTCCGCCCTCGCGCAAATTGCCGTCAAATTAGTAAGTCCCAAAAGGGCAGCGCTCTCGTTGACGTAGTTTATGCGCTTTCCCGTGGAATCAAGACCTAAAATCTCAACGTCCTCGCGCACTATCGCAAGCGGCAAAGAGGGGAATCCCGCTCCGCAGCCTACGTCTATTATCCTCGCGCCCTTGGGCAAAAATTTGGAAAGGAGCGCGCAGTCGGCATAATGGTTCAAAATAATCTTGCTCGGCTCGGTGATAGCGGTGAGATTGTATTTCTCGTTTTCTGTGAGCATTCTTTCGGTGAGCTTGAAGAAAAGCTCGCTTTTATTCTTGTCGAGCAGAGCGCCAAGACCGTTGGTTTTAAAAACTTTTGAAAGCTCGCTTTCAAAATCTTGTCTGTTTATATCCATAAAATCTCCCTGCCGCAAAGGCGGCGGTAATTCGTAAATTTTTAAATCTTATGTGAGGGCATAACCGTCGCCTTGTTGTAAAAGCGCAAGCATCTTGCCGCCTCGTCTGTGATTTGGAATATGACCGCCTCGGAAAATTCCTTTTCTATTCCGGGCAAAATCGTATTCTCATTCTTATAAAGAATGATGTAGTTGTTTTCGCATTTTGCGCTCGGAAGAAAGCTTCTCGTTATCTTTGGTAAAAAATCCTTAATGCTCATAAGCGCGTCCTCAAGCGGACCGATGTAAGCCGCCTCGGAAATCTTGATTTTAACGACCTCCTTTGCCTTTTTGCCGATAACGCGGTAAAAGGTAACGTGCGCCTCGCCTATCACGTATTTGTAGTCCGGCTTCGAGTATTTCCAAGTGAAAAATATCAAAATCCAAAGGAAAACGGGAATAAGCGCACCGAGAGGGAAGAATTTTGTCGTGTAAATTATCACAAAATAAATACCGACAAAGGCAATATAGGAAAGCACGAGCAGCCATCTGAAAAGGCGCCACTTTCCCTCTGATTTTTGCGAAACGGTGTATTCGCAGCTTGCAAGCTCCATAAGAAATCCTCCGAAAAAACTTTACTATCGAAAATTATACAACCAAACGCGAAAAATGTCAACAAAATATTTTAAATACTATCCATAACTCAAAAGCTATGGCGCGCCTTGTGTGCGTAAATACAAAAAAGCAGAAATAAAGGGCAGAAGCACCGATTTGAAGCGCCTCTGCCGCGTTGAGTCTTATTATGCGAAATTTTGCCGATTTCAGCTCTCGTACGTGAGCGGTATTCCGTAAACGCTCTCGTAAATTTCGCGGTTGAACGCGAAATTTTCATCTCTCATCTTCTCGGCGCGCTCCGCGCGGGGAAGGGTGAGGTCGGGAAAAATCGGCTTTCCGATATGAACGGTATGCTCTTGAATTGGTAGCCCGTCAGCGTCGAGCCTCTCGCTGTCAGCCATTGTGATAAACGCGGGGATTATCGGAACGCCCGAGCGCACCGCCATCTGATAAGCGCCGATTTTGAGGGGCTTGGGCTTTCTGTAGTTATACCACATGCTCTGCTCCGCATAAATAAGCACCGTGTTTCCTCGCTCAATCAGCTCCGAGGTGCCGCGCAGAAACTTTTTCATCGTCGCGGGATTTGACGAGAGGGGGAGCGTGTTACAGTTTCGCATTAAAAAGCCGTAAAAGCCCGGGAAACTTGTGTAGTTTCCCTCGCGTATCACGCGGTAAAGCTTTCCCTTTGCCCCCGCCTCGTCAAAGGCGTATTGCAGAATAAAGCTGTCAAAGGGATTAAAATGATTAGCCGTCAAAATCGCGCCGCCCTCGCCCGAGAGATTCTCCGCGCCCAAAATCTCCTTGATTATAAGGTTGCCCGCGCGCCTCTGCCCCCTCGCAAAGCGATATGCAAGAAAGAACGCAATCCTCGTCTTAATGCGCGAGATTAACCCCCGCTTTACGTATTCAATTTCGTTCGGTAATAAGACACGGGTGGGCGGGTCGTCCTCAACGTCGCGGTCAAAAATCCCCGCCGCCTCGTATTCGCGTATCCGCTCGATAACCTTGCGTCTTGCCTCGGATATCTCCGGTGTCTCTTTTTCCATAGTAAACTCCGCATTTGCGTCTTTAGCCGCGAATTTCGGCATAAAGCGCCCTCAATTTCTCGTTTGTGATTTCGTCCTCTCCCTCAACCCTTGAGGTCTCGATGAGGTTTTCGGTTTCTCTTCTCGATTTCTCCTCGTCGCAGTAGGATTCCTTTATCATTCGAATTTCGCTCGCATAGGGAGATTCGTCGGAATATTGCCAGAAAACGTTGGCAAATTCAACCCCGTCCTTGTGCCAAGGCTTCGAATCTATGTTGTAGTGTATCAGCTTCGGCGAAAGCCCCGTGCTGTCGGTAAATCCGGGCATACAATTCCATTCGCAGCCGATTTCCCGTCTTCTTCCAAAGCAGATAACGTTAAGATAGTCTTGGTCTTGCGCAACCGTGAATTTGACCGCGGAAAGAAGCTCAATGAATTTTCTCTCAAAATCAAATCTTCTCATCTCGTCAAGATTCATAAGAAGAATTCCCGCATTGAAATAGTTTATCGGGTCGCAAAGTCCAAGGCGGCTGACCGCATATCTGCGAAGCGAGTCAACGCGAAAAACAAAGCTGTCAACAATAGTGCCAACGAGGTTTTCGCCAATCTCGGTGTCAAAAAGCTCGCCAACGTCACTTGTCAAAACAATGTCGCAGTCAAGGTAAAGCGCACGTGAAAGAGTGGGGTAAAGGGTGGGAATGAAAAGTCTGTAGTAGGTCGATTTAGAATAGTAGTCACGCGTGTGAAGGTTGTCCGCAATTCTCTCAACCTCGCGCGAAATGTCGGGAAATTCAATCAAGAAATTCTCCCCCGAGAAAGCCTCGAGAATTCTCGTCTTATGCTCCTCGGCTATACCCGTGTTAAGAATTTTTATGTCGTAAACGCGTTCTTTGTCTGCGTGCTTCTTTATCGAATGGAGTGTAACGCCAAGCAGCGGAACGTATTTATCGTCGCACGCAAAGAAAAGATTAACGGTGCCCTTCATTTTCAAATTGCTCCTTTTTATTGAGGTAAATCTCGTATATATCGTCAAATGCCTTGTATCTGAATTTCTTTTTAACCTTGTCAATATGCCATTGCTTGATATTCTCGGTGTGAGGATAGGGAAGATAGAAAAGTCGCTTTGAAAAATGACGTATAACGGTTTTCTTGTAAAGAAACTTCTGGTCGTTGAATCTCTGCGAAATATGCTTTCTCCTCGTCGTTGACCTTATGATAGCCGATTGGTCGGCAAACATAAGCTTCTTAACTCTTATCAAATCTCTCGTCTTTTCGAAAAGCCTGTTTTCGCGGCAGAGCTTCATATTGAAAAGAATAACCCCCGCGTTTATGTACCTCGGGTGAATAAGAAACTTTCCGTAATGGTCTGTCGTCGCCGCGTATTCGTATCCCTCAACGTCAATGTCGTAAAGCAGTCCAACGTCGCGGCAGCACATAACGTCGCAGTCAAGGTAAAGAAGCTTGTCGGGAAGCTCAACCAAATCCGCAAGCAAGCGCAGAAGCGTGTATGGTGAGCAGTAGCAGCCCTCGTTTGCATTCTCGCGCACCTCTCGCTCGGATATCTCGGTAACGTCGTAAAGTATAACGTTGGTCTTGGGATTTATCTCGCGCAGGGTGCGCTCGATAAACTCGCGGTGCGCCTCCGTCATAGGAGTGTATTTCGGATTAACCCTCAAAAGCTCCATAGTAAGCACGTATATGTTAACCTCGCGCGGCTCGTTTAGTCTTTTAACAACCGAAAGGGCAGAAGTCAAAACGCCGTCGAAAACCTTGTCGTTTCCCGCGTACATAATATTAATCATCTTGGCTCTCTTCTCCTTTTTCTTCGTTTTTCTTCACATATCTTATATATTCGCAAGTGCTTTCCCCCGCGCGCTCAAGCATCACGGCGTAAATTCTGTCGCGCAGCTCGTCGGGCTGCTCACGGCGCGAAAGCTCGCTGTTTTTATAAAAAGGCCCGTCAATATAGGTAACAACGCGCGGCTTCTTTGAAAATCTGCGCTTCTGATATGTGTTGGTCATAGCAAAGCACGGCTCGTCAAAATCAACGGGGAAAGAAAACGACGTCGCGGCAAAGTGCCTGATTCCCGTGTAATACGGCCAAATATGCGCCTCGGGATATATAACCACCGCCGCCCCCTCAAGTATTCGCTTCTCAATGGCGTTCTTGAATGAGCGCAAGCCCCCAATCGAGCTAGGCGTCGGAATAGCTCCAAGGTATGGCGTAAGCTTGCCCATAACGGGCATAGAAACGTTTGCGGGGTGAACAACGGTGAAAACCGACTTCGGAAAAAGCATAGTGCTTGGCATAACCGCATCACCCGTCGGATGCGTGTGATTTGCGTAAATAAAATATCCCTTTTTTCTAAAGGGGCGCAAGACGCGCCTATTCTTTATCCTCTGCCCGAGAAAAATCTTAACGAAAGGAAATGCGATAGGCGGAGCAATTATCTTGTGCAGTATAAAACGCACCGCACGGTACGCGAGCGACTTGTTTATATAAACGTAATCCTTGCCGATAGTCCTAGCCTCAATCCTTGCGCTCGAAAACTCATCGTTTTCCTCGCTCGTGTAGTAAACGGTCTTTATCGGCAAGCGTGAATCTTTGCCCATAAGAAAGCCTCCTCCCAAAATTCATTCTGCGCTTACTTCTCGATTATAATTCATAAGAAGAGATTTTGCAAGTGAATATTTTAAAATACCCCTCTACACTTTTGAGCCATAATCCGAGAGGGGAAAGCTTCTGACGAGAATTATAAGAACACGATTCTCGCATTCCGAGAATTGCGGATTTTTCTTGACTTTTTGGTGGAATTATGGTAAAATAGTGAATAAGAAGCGAGAAATGTAAACCGATATTTACATTTTGTGAAATCTCGCCTAAACGGAGGCAAAAATGACAAACGTTAAGGAAATTGTCCGCGCAAACCTCGTCACCCTGCGTAAAGGAAAGAAGCTAACGCAGATGGAGCTTAGCGAGCTTGTGGGATATTCGGATAAAGCCATATCAAGATGGGAAACGGGAGAGGTAACCCCCGATATAGAAACGCTCGCCCGCCTTGCCGAAATATACGGGGTTGATATTTCCGTCTTCTTCTCGGAATATAACGAAAAGGAATACAAGGCAAAAACGTTGCGTGAAATGCAGGTCGGCAAAAAGATTGCCGTCGCGGTGCTCGTTATGTCGGTCATATGGTATATAGGAATAATGATGTTTGCCTACGCGAATTCGTTTTCCGAAATCGGCCGCAGCTGGCTGATATTTATTTGGCTCTTGCCGATAACCTTTGCCACAGCGTCGCTCTTTTCGGTCAAATGGGGAACGCCAACGATAACGATGGTTGTATCCTCCCTCTTCTTCTGGTCGCTGCTCACCGCGGTCTATCTTCAGCTTATCGAGCATAATGTGTTCTTGCTCTTTATATCGGGTGCCCCGATTCAGATAGTTATAATTTTATTATTCTATATAAGGAAGAAAAATCCGTCGGGCAGGTGAATTTTTCTGTGCAAAGCCACAGCACTTTGCTCCTAGGTGCGATATTGGGCGGTTGCTAAACAGTTGTAAATATTTTTTTAATTTTTACATTTTATCTTTAAAAAAATAATGAACTAATTTTAGGGAAATGTACAATAAAACGTGCGTTTCCCTAATTTTTTTCAAAAAAAATGACAAAAGTACAAAAAAACTATTGACAAGCCCGAAATTTTGTGTTAAATTTACACTGCTAAAGTGTTTTCGCTTATTTAGTATTTTGAATCTTTTAAGCGTGAGCTTTTTAGATATTTTAAAACTTTCTGAAAGGAGAAAGAAAAATGAAAAAGAGAAGACTTGCCGTTGTAGCATTTATGCTCATCGCGGTTCTCACCATCGGCGTCGGTTACGCAGCATTGACCGACCTTCTTACCATTAGAGGTAGCGTTGAAATCAATTCTTCTACTGCAAACGTTGCTTTTGATGAGAAGATTTACTTTGAAACAGCAGAAATCACCAAGGGTGTTTCCAAGGATAGCGGCGCAGCAATCTACGATTCTGCAGCAGTTACCAACGACCCCGACATAGCTAACTTTACTGCTAACACTCTTGCAGACTCTCATTCTGAGCTTATATTCACCTATACTGTAAAGAATGATAGTGACCACGCTGCAGCTATCACCGTTGAAGCAAACATGGCAGGACAGGAAGGTGCAAACCCCTCTAACTCCAACGCTAACTACTTCGACATCAAGTACGTTATCGGCGACGGCGCTAACAACGTTGTTGCTGCTGACGGCGGTACAATCACTGTAACTATCACTGTTACTCTTAAGGACGGCGTAACTCCCCCCACCAGCGGTTCTGTTACTGCTTCTTACGTTCTTGAGCTCACCGCAACCTCTGTTGCAGAGTAATCTAACACTGGGCGCGTAAGCGCAAAATGATGGACAAAGGAGGATATGAATATGACAAGAGACCGAAAGATTCTTTATTCGGTGTCAGCTTCTCTGTTTGTTATCCTCCTCTTGCTCCTCACTCTACCGATAAGCGGCAGCAGATATATTGCTGCAATCCTGTTGCCGCTTGCGGCGGTAGCGGTGCCCTTTCTCATCAAGAAGCGCCCTATCTATTCCATCTTTAAAAAGCAGGTTTTGATGATAATGGCCTTGTCGGGTGTTTTGTACGTTATCGTGTACTACCTCACGGGCTTGAAATTCGGCTTTTCAAGGTCGCTCGCCGTCGGTCTTATCACGGTTTTCAGATATATCCTGCCTATCGTATTAATAATCGTTTCAACAGAAATCATAAGAGCGGTCCTCGTCGCGCAGAGGAGCAAATTTGCTTCGGTATTTTGTTATCTTTTCTGCGTGGCTGCCGAGGTCATAGCGCTCGGAGATAAGGACGAGATTCTCACCGTCAATCTTCTTGTCGATTCTGTCGCAGTTGCCCTTCTTCCCGCGATTATCGGAAATCTCCTTTTTTCCTATCTTTCAAGAAGATACGGTATGCTCCCCAATATAGTCTATAGGCTTACCACGGCTCTGTATTTATACATATTTAAGTACGTGCCCGCCCTTCCCGGAGCAATCTTCTCCTTTGCAAAGCTTGTTATTCCTATTCTCCTCTTAGTCTTTATTGACTCACTGTACGAGAAGAAGATCAAATATGCGCTGAAGCGCAAAAGCAAGCTCCTTTATCCCTCCCTCGCGCTTATCGCGGCTTTTATGGTTTGCGTTGTAATGCTTATTTCATGTCAGTTCAGATTCGGTATCCTCGTTATAGGCTCGGAAAGTATGTCAGGCGAGATTGAAAAGGGTGACGCGGTCATCTTTGAACGCTTCGAGGGTCAGAATATCGAAACGGGCGAGGTCATCATTTTCGAAAGCGACGGCAGGCTCGTCGTGCATAGAGTGGTTGACGTTCAAAAGGTAAATTCGCAAAAGCTCTATTTCACAAAGGGAGACGCTAACGAAAACGTCGATATCGGATACGTAACCGAGTCGAATATAACGGGCGTTTGCCATTTCAAAATTCCATACATAGGATACCCCAGCCTCTGGCTGCGCACTATGTTAAAGTTTTAGTTTTTAATTGCAGTTTGCATATAGAATAAATTTTCAAAAGAAAGGAGTCGGGAAATGTCTGAAGCGGAGAAAAGACGACGTATAAAGTACAAAGAGAACAGAAAAAAATGGATAGTCATTCAAGCTGTGTTTATTTTCGCATTGCTGCTTGCTATTTTGTTCTCCTCTTTAACATACTACCGTCTAAATAAAACCTATTACGTTGAGTATAACGAGAAGGGTAGCGTCGATTATCGAGCAAAGTATTTTGCCACCGAGGAATACGGCGATTGGGTAGAATCGGGAAACAGCTATATTGCAGCGCTCACGGAGGCATTCCATATCAATTTCGTCTATGAGCTTGGTATGCAAGCCGAAAACGTAGACTATAACTACACCTACGGTGTTGACGCATTGCTTGAGGTTACCGATAAAACTAATAAGCTCCCTATATATTCCCCCGTTTTTAATCTTATAGAGGAGAAGGAGGTTAAGCAAAATAGCTCGAATAACCTCCGCGTTGCACAAACTGTTGCAGTTGATTACCAGCACTTTAATAATCTTGCAAAGGATTTCTTGCAAAAGCATTCTCTTTCCGACCTTGCAACCGCCTCGCTCACGGTTCAGATGAACATAAACGTTAGCGGAAACAGTGAGGAGTTTGAAAACAGTAAGGAAAATAGCTATAGCTTCTCCGTAAAAATGCCCCTCAACGAAGCAACCTTTGCGGTTTCTACCTATGAGAGCATAACCCAAGGTGCAAACAAGGTTCTTGCATGCAAGGAAGACGGAATGCAGGATATATTCAGACACGCGGCAATCGCCTTTAGCATAGCTTGCGCGGTTGCAATCCTTATTCTCGTATCCTTTATCTACTTAACAAGAAACGACGATATCAACTACACAATCAAGGTAAAGAGAATCGTTTCTGCATATAAGTCCTATATCCAGAAGATTATTAATCCCTTTGACGAGCAAGGATATCAGCTCCTTATGGTAAACACCTTTACCGAAATGCTCGGAATCAGAGACACTATCCAGTCCCCCATTCTCATGAACGAGAATGAGGATATGACGATGACGAGATTCTATATCCCCACAAACACCAAGATTCTTTACGTATTCGAAATCAAGGTTGATAATTACGATGAGCTTTATGCCAACGCAGAAGCTCCCACTCCCGTAGACGAGGGCGGAAACGACGCTGCTCCCATCGAGGAGGAGATTGAGGTATGCACCGAGGCTGTTGTTGAAGAAATCGCCGAGGAAGCACCCGTCGAGGAAACTCCCGTAGAGGAAGCACCCGTTGAGGAAGCTCCCGTTGAGGAAGCACCCGCCGAGGAAGCTCCCGTTGAGGAAGCACCCGCCGAGGAAGCACCCGCCGAGGAAGCTCCCGTTGAAGAGCCTGCCGCTCCCGCGCACGAGTTCGTGCTTGAGGACGACCAGCACGCGATGTTCCCCTCCGCTTCTCCCGTTGCGGCAGACGACGAGGCAATCAGAATCGTAAACGGTCAGATAGTTCACGTAAGATACAGAACGTCATTCACCTCAAGACTCATTCAGTCAGAGGCTCCCATTCAGGATTATTACACCGCAGTTAAAAACCATCTCCTTTCCTACAAGGGCGTTAAGGCAAGAACGAGCTGGAATTTTGAGTCCTTTAACAAGGGCAGAATTCAGTGCGCAAAGCTTAACGTAAAGGGCACAGCGTTCCAGGTTTACCTCGCGCTTGACCCCAAGGAGTATAACGACAACAAGTATTATTTCACCGACGTATCGGATAAGCCCAAGCTTGGCGACGTTCCCATGATGCTCAAGGTTAAGAGCGAGAGAGCGCTCAAGTATGCTATTGAGCTTATCGACGAGGTGATGAAGAAAAACGGTATCGTAAAGGCAAAGGAAGCTCCCGCAGTTGACTATCATATGCCTTACGAAACCACCGAGGCGCTCGTAGACAAGGGACACGTCAAGGTCATATTCCCCGACGGAATGGTTATTGACGAAAACACCGTTGTTGAAAAGCTCAACGTTTCCGAGCTTATGAAGATAGTGAAGCCCACAAGCGACGGTCAGCTCACAATAGACGAGGTGATTGAGCAGGTGATGGCAGAGCCTGATATCGAGCTTGAAACGATAGACTACGTTGACGAGATTGACGAGGTCTACGAGGAAACCGAGGATAAGCCCGGTGTTGAGGTTATCGGCGTCGTATGGCCCGAGCGTGCCCACAAGAACAAGATTTACCGCTACGACCCCAACGGACATCAGATTGCAGACGGTGACGAGGTCATCGTTCCCACAATGGACGTCCACAAGGGTAGGGAAATCATTCGCAAGGCGGCAGTTGCACACGGAAACCATAAGGTAGACCCCGATTCCTTGAAGCACCCCCTCAAAAAGATTATCGGAGTCGTAAAGCGCAAGCTTGAAAGCGCGTTGAGCGAATAATCCGAAAGCCCCAAATAAAACCAAAAGCGCGGAGCTTTCAAATCGAAAGCTCCGCGCTTAATTTTTTATTATATATATTTTACCTTACACAAATCAGTCATCTTCGAGAGAATTGAAATAATCTTTGTCAAAAAACTCTGCAAGGGTGATTCCCGCGCCCTCGCAAAAACGCTTGACGGTGATGATTTTTGAGGATTTTGTTCTTCCCTTGAAAACGTCATAAATCGCAGAGGGCGACATTCCGCCGCGCAAAGCAATATCGCAAATGTTGCTTTTCTTTTCCTCGCAAATCTCCTCTATTCGTTTGATGAGCGCATCGTTTAAATTCATTTTGCACCTCTCGTAATTGTGGAATTCCACAATTATTATAGAGAAATGCAAAAATTTTATCTCGTGGAATTCCACGATATTGACAATCTTTTTTGCTCGATGTATAATATACACACATTATCGTGGAATTCCACTAAAGGCAAGAGGAGGGATATGTAGTGACAATCGGATTTATAGGACATTCAGATGTTACGCTTTCAGATAAGTTAAAGGAGCTTGTGAGAGAGCACTTGAAAAACAGTATTTTAAATAACGATAGCGTTACGGTTTATCTTGGGGGGACTTGACTTTTTTTGAGTCAAGTATTATAATGGATTTACTAAATTTGTGAGGTAGTTTTATGATTACTGTTTTAATGGATATTATCGGTGGTACAACTGCGCCTGATAGTTTTTTAAATAACAATTCACAAAACACTATAATAGGAATTGTATTAATAATAATCTCTATTTTAATACTTGCAATTTTTATAATTTCACTAATGATATTATTAAAAAAGAAATAATAAAGATTTTTATTCTTTTAAAATCATCAATATAGAGCACAAATAAGTGCTCTTTTTGTTTACTCAAAAAACAATCGAAATGGAAACAAAACAACTTTTATCAAAAACGATATAATCTTAAATATCCACAACAAAATCGTTTTTATCATTGACTTTTTTTGAGTCAAGCGTTATAATGGGTTTATTAAATTTGTGAGGTAGTTTTATGATTAGTGTACTTGCTGATATTGCCAATGGCTTTGGTCCGCCGGATGATTTTTTGCAACCATCATTAAACGAAAAAGTCGGAATTATTATTGCAATAATAATAGGAGTTATTGCTGCAATAACTGTCTTTTGTATTCCTTTTATAGAGAACCGAAAAAAAGAAAACAATTCCGAAGAAGATTTAAATAAAGAAAACAATAAAGAAAGCAATAAAGAAAACGATAAAAAAGATGATAAAAATGAGCGTAAATAAACGCTCTTTTTTATTTCCACTCAAAAAAACAATCGAAATGGAAACAAAACAGCTTTTATCAAAAACGATATAATCTTAAATATCCACAACAAAATCGTTTTTATCATTGACTTTTTTTGAGTCAAGCGTTATAATGGGTTTATTAAATTTGTGAGGTAGTTTTATGATTAGTGTACTTGCTGATATTG
>JAGBUD010000054.1 GCA_017630995.1 Clostridia bacterium | reverse complement strand
CTTTCGTAAACGGATATGAAAATCAATCTATCGGTAACAAAAAAGCAAAAGACGTTTATCGACGCTGTGGAGGACGAGGTCCTTTTCGGCGGTGCCGCGGGAGGCGGAAAATCATTCGGACAGATGGTTGACGCATTCATCTTCGCTTTGAAATATCGCGGGTCAAAGCAGCTGATACTCCGCCGCACCTTTGCCGAGCTTGATAAATCGCTCATAAGGCTCTCCCTATCGCTTTTCCCAAAGGAAATATACACCTTCAATTCTTCCTCCCACACGGGAAAATTCAAAAACGGCTCCTGCCTTGATTTCGGATACTGCGCGACGGAAAACGACGTTTATCAATACCAAAGCGCAGAATACGACGTTATAAGATTCGACGAGCTGACGCACTTTACAGAGGCGCAATACGTCTATCTTATTTCGAGAGTCAGAGGAGCAAACGACTTTCCAAAGCAGATAAAATCCTCAACAAACCCGGGCGGCGTTGGACACGGGTGGGTGAAAAAACGCTTCGTTGACGCAGCACCGCCCGAGAAAAGCTTTGTCGGCGATGACGGTATGAAAAGAATATTCATTCCCTCACTGCTTGACGACAACGACTTTCTCGCAAAGGGCGACCCCAAGTATAAGGAGAGGCTCCTTGCTCTTCCCGAAAGGGAGAAAAAAGCGCTCCTTTACGGAGATTGGAACATCTTTGAGGGGCAGTACTTTAACGAATTTCGCTCCGACCTACACGTTATCTCCCCGTTTGAGATACCGCGGGATTGGCGAAAATTCAGAACTATAGACTATGGACTTGACCGCCTTGCTTGCCTTTGGATTGCGGTTAACCCCGAGGGTGATTTCTTCGTTTACAGAGAATACTGCCAGTCGGGGCTTTCGATAAGTCGCGCGGCATCTGAAATTCTTCTGCGCTCCCCCGCGGGAGAAGAAATTTACGCAACGCTTGCCCCGCCCGACCTATGGAACAGAACGCAAGAATCGGTTAAGACAAAGGCTTCGCTTTTCGCGGAATACGGAATCAATTTTACAAAAACCTCAAACGACAGAGAGGCAGGCTGGCTTGCCCTAAAGGAGCTGCTCGCCGAAAGGGAGAGCCGCCCTCCGCGGCTGCGTATTTTCTCGCATTGCTCGGAGATTATCAAGTGTCTGCCCTCCCTCGTCGTTGACAAAATAAGACCGAGCGACTGCTCCACAGAGCCGCACGAAATTACACACGCCCCCGACGCTCTGCGCGGATTTGCTATCTTTTACGCCCGCCCGACAAGAAACGCGAACACTGCTCCGAGGGCAAAATGGACGAGGGATATGTGGGAGGATTATTTCTCCGCCGATGACGAGGAGAAAAAATATCTAAAACGAAAATACGGAGAACCGCTATGAAAACGGAAAAATTAAACGAGCACGAGAGGCTCGAATATTATAAGGAGCTTTACGTAGGTGCAAAGAACGCACATCAGGAAAAGCTTTCCGAGCTTGACACCTATATGCAGCAATACCTTGGCTCCGACCTCATCGACGGCTCTTCCGAAAGAGCCTGCGCGGTGAGAAATATAACCTATGAAATGATAGAAAGCGAGGTTTCCTCGGACATTCCGCCCCCAAAGGTTGACCCCTCCTGCTACAGCGAAAGACGGGACAGAAACGCAAAGAGCATAGAGCGCTTGCTCGCCTCGGTCCGTGACCGCTTACCTTACGAGGAGATGAACGACCTCGACGAGAGATACACCTACGTCCTCGGCTCAAGCGTTTGGTATGCGGAATGGGATAACGAGGCAACGCTCGGCAACGAAATCGGCGCAGTTAAGCTCCACTGCCTTTCCCCGCAGTGCTTTATCGGTCAGCCTAACATTCCCTCGGTTGAGGATATGGAATACTGCTTTCTCGAATTCACCTCAACGCGCGGTGAGCTTATCAGAAAATACAACGTTGAGCCGAGCAAAACCGAGCTTGCCGACTTTGATTTTCGCTCCGAGGCGCAGGATACCGACAGCGTCAGAATCGTGGTTTGCTTTTATAAGGACAGCGAGGGCGAGATTGGAAAATTCATCTTCTCGGGTGACCTTGTGCTCCTCGATATGCCGCGCTATTATATGCGCAAGGAAAAGGTTTGCAGCGTTTGCGGCACTACCGAGCATAGATGCACCTGCGGCAAGAAAATGCACGTTAGCATAGACCTCACCCACGAGATTACGGAAACGGAAATCGAGACCTCGGGAAGAATAATTCCGCGCGGAGTTCACCTTCCCTACTACACCCCGAAATCCTTTCCTATCGTTATAAGAAAGAACACCACGGGCGACAGAACGCTTTTCGGACAGTCCGACTGCCATTTCATTCGCCCGCAGCAGCAATCTATAAACAAGATAGAATCGAGAATTTTGCAAAAGCTCTTGCGCGCGGGAATTACACCCATTGTACCCGAGGACGCAACCATCTCGCTAAACAACACAGTGTTCGGTCAGGTCATAAAAATGAAGCCCGGCGAATCGGCATCTCAATACGGAAAAGTTGACACGACCCCCGACATTTCGCAGGATATCGCGGAGGCGGAGCGCCTTTACGACCAAGCGAAAAGAATACTCGGAATATCCGACGCACTTATGGGCTCGTTCGATTACAGACACGAATCGGGATACGCACGCCAGCTTCAGATATCGCAGGCAACGGGCCGCCTTGAATCAAAGAGGAAGATGAAGCACACGGCGTATGCAAGCCTTGACAGAATAATTTTCGAGCTTTACCTTGCCTTTGCCGACGAGGCGCGCACCCTTTCGTATAAAGACGCTTACGGCAGAATACACAACGCAAAGTTCAACAAGTACGATTTTCTTGATTTCGACCAGGACCTGCGCGAATATTATTACGACGACGCGTATCTCTTCTCCGTTGACCTCAACGGAGGGGCAGAATATCAGCGCGAGGCACTTTGGGAAAGAAACCTCGAAAATCTCAAGGCGGGCACGCTCGGCAATCCCGAAAGCCCCGCAACGCTGCTCCGCTATTGGCAATGCCAAGAGAGAGCGCACTACCCCTATGCGAGAGAAAACGTGGAGTATTTCACCCTCGCTATGAATACCGAAAACGAGGAGGCGACATATGGCGAAGACAGCTTGGCGCTCTATAGCAGAATATCTGGGTAGCACGCGCAAGAAAAGACGGGAGGTCGGGTATTCCTCCTATCTTCAAAAGGTTGCGGGAAGACACGCGGGCGAGCTTGAGGAAGGTATCGTAAAGGCGGAGAGCGAATACGCAAGGCTAGCGGCGGGCAGAGGCGCCGCAGCAGAAAAGCTTTCCAAAATCGGAGGCGGCTACGGCGGCTATCTTTCCGATACGGCAAAAGAAAAAAAGAATAAAGGGATAACCGAAAGCATACAAGGCTTTATCGAAAAGGAAAGCGACGCACACGTGGCGTTCAACGAGAAAAAGGAACGCGAGGAGAAAGCAAAGCGCCTTGCCGCTATAAAGGAAATCAAGGAAAAGGAAGCCGAGCTTCAAGAGATTGAAAAGAAAAAGAGCGATGCCTACAAGGCGGCAAAGCGCGGACTTGAAGCGGCGGGAATGATAAACTACGACGACGCATACAGCTATGCCGTTGATATGGGTGTTTCCGATGCAGACGCAAGACTCCTTGCCCAAACGACGACAAGGGTTGCGAGGTCGGCGGCTATTGAGCGCGTGGTTAAGGCTATCTTCAACCGCAAGCTTACCAAAATGCAAGCGACCTATTACGCAGACGGGCTAGGTCTTTCAAAAGAGGACGTGGCCGAGCTTGGCGATATTGCGTTCCGCGTGAACGAATCGATAAAGGACAAGGCAACCGCAGAGGATTATCTCGACTACCTCAAAAACAAAGAATAATTCAAACATACCCTATTTTATTTAACCTATAAGAAAGGAAACAAAAAGATGAAAAACGTGAACTATTCCGATAGCTACAGAAGCCTTGGCTTTGAGAAAATCGACTGCCCCAAGGGAAAGAAGAAAAGCGAGCCCAAGGTCACAAAGACACAGGGCAAGGACATCAGATGCGGAGGTAAGAAATAATGGGAGAGGAAGAAAAGGCAGCCGCGCTTTTAGAGCAGCAATCTGACGCAAGCGGGGCAGATTTCAGCCAAGAAACCACCGATTTTGGCGACACGCCTGCCACCTTGCCCGATTCCGAAGCAGAAAAGGAGCCTATGGGCGAGGAGGCGGCTATTGACTACGAAAGCCTCGTTTTATCCGATATGGAAGAGCTTGGGTGCGAGTTTTCGGGCGGCATTCCCTTTAAGGTCAGCGACCTCAAAAACCCCGAAAGATACGGGGAGCTGCGCGACCTCGGACTTTCACCCAGAGAGGCATTTCTCGCCTCGGGCGGCGCTATCGGTCATACGGACAACCGCTCCCACCTCTCAAGCTCCGTGCCCCGCAATATGACTGCGGCTTTTTCGGAGATACCGAGAGCACATCTCAATATGGCGCGCGATCTTTTCTCCGAGCTTTCGGACAGTGAGATCAAAAGCCTTTACAAAAGAGTTACACAGTAAGAAAGGAAAAGAAATGTTTAAGTATTTAAGAAATATCAATGGGCCCTATCACCCCACCGTGATAAACGAATTTATGGGATTTGCAGATTCTATGGGCGCCGACGCAATCAGAATCGGCACTCTTTGCAGCCTTAATGCCGATGGAAAGCTCAACGGCGTTTGCGACTGGGCAAAGCCCATGTTTTTGCCCCTCGACGTTAAGGAAGATGACGAAGAAAAGCTCATCAAATGCATAAGAATCGACAAGGGCGCGGTGCTTTTGGCAGACGTGCACCCCGAGGCAGACCTCGACAAGCTCGTTGTCGGCGCTCTCGTCGGCTTTGGCGAGGAAATCGACTACTACGCTATTTACGTTGACGTTGTCAACGAGGGATACCTTTTTGAAATCATCGACGATTCTGAAAAAGAAAAAGGAAGAGTTACCGTTGTGGTAATTTAAAAGGAGGAAAAAAATGATAGTTTATTCAAAAAGCACGGGTTTTGCGAATGCCGCGATAGGCAAGCTTGAAACCCCGCTCAAAATGATAATCGAGCACGAAAGCGATTTGCTCACCAAAAAGGGCGGCATCTGCTCTTGGCTCTTTAACGTTGAAAAAAGCTCAAGATTCGGCGAGACCATCGTAGGTCAGAACGAATTTGACGTTTTCCGCGCGGCAAAGGAGGGTGCGGGCGCAGACCTCGACACAATAAGCGAAACTTACTCGAAGTTCATCGAGCACATTCAGTTTATGAAGGAATTTGTCATCACCGCGGAGATGATGGAGGACGCAAACTACGGCGTTGCAAGCGAGGCGAAGCGCAGAGCGGAAAACTTTGCCCGCGCTTACTACAAGACTATGAACAAGCTTTGCGCCACCGCGCTCACAAGCGCAACAAAGGCTTCCTGCGGCTTTGCGGGCACCTCTATTGACCTCACCACCGCAGACGGCCAGCCTCTTTTCTCTGAATATCATAATTGGGGCAAGAACACAGCGAACGTTCAGTCAAACTACTTCCACGGCGACATATTCTCAAGCGGCACGCAGAGCGCGAGAAAGGCATCGTGCGAGGCATTCGAGGCGTCCCTTGCAGAGCTTTCAATCAAGCTTCGCAATATGAAGGACGAAAACGGCGAGCCTCTCGGCTACACCGCGGACACCATCGTTCTTCCCGGTAACCGCCCCGAAATCGAGGTAATCGCAAAGAAGGTTTGCGGCAGCGTCAGCGCTCTCGGCAACGGCTATAACGACATCAACCTCCATTACGGAAACTGGAACATCGTCGTTATTCCCACTTGGGAGGCAACCAACAACTGCTGCATCATCATGTCCTCCGAGGCGAACAAGAACCTCTCGGGTAATATGTTCTTCAACCGTGTGCCCCTCACAGTCACCAACTGGGTTGACCACCACACCGGCAACTACATCTGGAACGGCAGATGCCGT
>JAGBUD010000053.1 GCA_017630995.1 Clostridia bacterium | reverse complement strand
CTGCGGGATTGGATGTCATCAGCGAATCGTGACCCGAGGGGCTGATATCAATTACGGGCTTGTCAAATCTCTGCCAAGGTCCGCGCGGATTTTCTGCAACGGCAACGCCTACGCGCTGATGGTTTCGGTTATCCCAAAATTCACCGTTTCCGTAATTGCCCATATAGTACATATAATACTTTCCGTTATGCTTGATAACGGAGGGATTGTGAATACAATCTCTGTCCCATGCGCCCTCGGTGTTTGCACCCTCAAGGGCAATGCCTTGGTATTCAAATTTTCCGAAAGGGTCGGCGCCTACCGCGTATCCAACTTTTGAATCGGTTACCCAAGCATCGAATCCAAGCGATTCCTTCCAAAATGAAAAGTAGAGATAATAGAGCCCGTCATCGCCTTTTGTCATAGTGCCGCACCAAACGAAATATCCGTCAATAGCAAAAATCGAGTCCTTGCGTGCGGTGCCCATTCTTTCTGCAAAATTCATAATAAATCCTTCTCTTTGGCTGATTTTTTATTTGAGGTTTATGCCGAAAATTCTGACGGTTTCTTTGCCGTAAGTTGACACGGGTGTCAGTTTGATTGCCAAAACCTTCTTTTGAAGCTTGAATTTAACAAGTCTGCGCTTGTTTTCTGATATTCCGTCGGTATTCTGCCATAAGCCGTTCTCGTCAAGGTATTCTATCTTCATATCCTTAACCAAGGTTTCGGGAAGATGAACGAAGGGCATATTAACCGTTCTGTTGCAAAGAGTTGAGCTGTTCGTAACGTATCCGCCCGCACCGATGGTTTCTCTGTTGAGGTCGGAGTCGAATGTTATCGCAATTTCGTCAACGTAGGTTTCGCCCGCAAAGCTCATCATAATAAAGTCGCCGCATTTTCCTACCCAAGCGTTTTCCTCATCGCCAATCGGGCGGTTGTGGCCGTTGAAAAGCTTTTCTGCAAAGCGTGCGCTTGTGGTGACGGTTGCGCTTTTTGTTAAGTCGGAAATCTTCGACGCATTTCCGGGCAGATAGCAGTCGTCATTCATAAGTGCTTCCTTGAGGAGCGTTATATGATTTTCATAAACTCCGCGAGGTGTTGTGTTGTATTCCTTTGCTATTGCCGCCGCAGTTCCTACCGCCTGTCCGATAAGCGCGCAGGTCGCCATAACTCGAGTTGAACTCATCGCGCAGTGTGTAACGCTGATGTTTCTTCCCGCGAACCAAAGGTTTTCTATATTCTTTGAGTATAGAGATCTGTAGGGAATTCCAAAAGGCGAGGGCGCGGGGTGGAATATCGTTGGTGCTTCCTTGGTGTTTATTCCCGCGGGATTGTGGTCGTCCATCGGCCAGCCGCCAAAGGCAACTGTATCCTCGAATTTTCCCTCGGCTCTAACGTCGTTTTGAGTCATTATGTAGTCGCCAACGTAGCGGCGGCTTTCTCTTTTTCCGGGGAGAAATCCGAGGAAGTCGAGCGACCAGTTTTTGGTTTCGTATTCACCGCTATTTTTAACAAAATCCCAAATTCCGAGCGCAATTTTAAGAAGCTCGTCGCGTAATTTTTCCGTGTCCTTTATCGAGTCGTTTTCGCCGCCGATTTCCATATACCAATAGTTTTCCTTGGGATTATGCATTTCGGGAAGTCGGTGAGGCAAAAGGTCTTCCTTGGTGTATTTATATGCCCACGTGGGAGGGGTGAATTTTATCGGACGCTCGGTTTCTCTGCCTTGTATGAGGCAGGTGAGACCCATTGTTTTTTTGTCTGCAACGGGGGGAGCAATGCTTTCGCCAAATTCGTCGCCCCCCTCTCTTCCAAGGCGAAATTCCGCGTTCGTGAGAGGAGCAAGAATGCTATCACCCGAGCAGTCCGCAAAATATGTTGCGCTGACGGTGTGGAATTTTTGGGTGGTGGTTTGCCAACCCGTTATGCTGACTATCTTGTTGCCATTCATCTCTGCGTCAAGGCAGGAACAGTTAAGAATGGGGGTTATGTTTTTCTCGCTTACTATAAAGTCAAAAAGAACGGTATCCCAAATAGGAAACGATCTTTCGGGATTTCGGTAAAGGTTTTCAAGTGCTATTTCTTCAATAATTCCCGTTTCTCTGTTGTTGAGACCGCGCGCGCCCGAAACCCACATTCTGATTTCGCTTGAGGTGTTTCCGCCAAAGAGGGGTCTGTCCTGCATTAAAACAACGGAAAGTCCGCGTCTGGCTGCCGCAATAGCGGTGCACATACCCGCAAGTCCGCCGCCGACAACGCAAAGGTCGCAGATATGCTGTTCGGTTTCAAATTTTTTCGATAGCATTTTAATTTTCCTTTCAATTCTATTGAAATATCGTTAAGTTCATTATATAATAATTAATAGTATTGTACCTTTAAAATCCGATATAAAAACTTTAAAATTCGATACGGAGAAAAAATGACCGAAGCGATAATAAATTACATTGAATTTTTAAAAAGCGAGTATATGCTTGAAATAAGCATACACGGAAGCGCGATAATCGAGCACCTTGATTTCCTTGCTCCGTATAATTCGCACGATTATGCCTACTGCATGTACGTCAAAAGCTCGCAGGAGTGCTGGAAGCGATGCCGAAAAAGTCAAGAAAAGGCATGCGAAAAATGTAGGGAGGGCGAGTTTTTCGGAAGCT
This sequence comes from Clostridia bacterium, assembly GCA_017630995.1. The sequence goes on along the minus strand of JAGBUD010000053.1, from coordinate 91 downwards.
GCTATGCGGGGGTGGGAGAGTTTGTCTTTCCCGTTAGCGTTGGCGGGGAGAACAGAGCATTCGTCAGCGTCGGAGGTTACGTTGGCTCACG
>JAGBUD010000052.1 GCA_017630995.1 Clostridia bacterium | reverse complement strand
TTGCCAACCCGAGAAATGCGGCGGCAGGCTCGCTGCGACAGCTCGATTCGACAGTTTGCGCGCAAAGAAATCTTGCTATATTCGTCTTCAATCTCCAAGAGGGAGAGCTTTACACCGACGGACGCGTGTGCAAGACGCATGGCGAGTCCCTTGACCGATTGGCAGAGCTTGGATTTACCACACTGCCAAACCGACGCACACTCCGTGGATACGACAGCATTGCCGAGCACGTACGCACACTTGGTGAGGCGCGCCCCGAATTAAGCTTCGATATGGACGGCGCGGTTATAAAGCTCAACGATTTCGAGGCTCGCCGCATCGTTGGCGAGGGCACTAGTACGCCTAAATGGGCAGTTGCCTACAAATATCCCCCGGAGGAAAAGGAAACGAAGCTTCTTTCGGTTGATATTCAGGTTGGAAGAACGGGCGTTCTTACTCCTACCGCAAATCTCGCACCCGTGCGCCTTGCGGGCACGACCGTTTCGAGAGCGACGCTCCACAATGCTAATTTCATAGCGGAAAAGGATATAAGAATCGGCGACACCGTTATCGTCAGAAAAGCGGGAGAGATAATTCCCGAAATAGTTGAAAGTGTTAAAGCAAAAAGAAGCGGAGAGGAAATCCCCTTCGAAATGCCCGCGCTTTGCCCCTCCTGCAATCACCCCGTCGTTCGTGACGAGGTTGGCGACGGCGCCGCGACGCGTTGCGTTTTTGCGGGCTGCCCCGCGCAGAAATCGAGAAGAATCGTTCACTTTGCTTCAAAGGGAGCGATGAATATAGACGGACTCGGTCCGCAGGTCGTTGACCTTTTGCTGAGCAGCAAAAAGATTGACGGAATTGCAGATCTTTACACCCTCAAGGTTGAGGATATAGAGGGACTTGAGCGAATGGGACAAAAGAGCGCGGAAAACCTCGTTTCTGCGATAGACGCTTCACGCGGCAGAGGTCTTGAAAGACTGCTTTACGCACTTGGCGTTCGCCAAGTAGGTGAGGTTGCGGCAGAGGAGATAAGCGCAAAAATGCGCACTCTTGACGCTTGCATGAGCGCGACGAAAGAGGACTTTACCGCAATTTCCGACATTGGAGAAATAACTGCCGGCGCACTCGTTGATTTCTTTTTGGACGAGGACACCGTTGCGCTTTGCCAAAGACTCAAGGAGCTTGGACTTAACACCGAGGCAACCGCCGAACAGAGCCTTGACACCCTGAACGGAATGACGTTCGTTTTGACGGGCACACTCCCGACCATGACAAGAGATGAGGCCTCCGCCTTGATAAAGAAAAACGGCGGCAAGGTTTCAGGCTCCGTTTCCAAGAAAACCTCGTTTGTGGTTGCAGGCGAGGACGCGGGCTCAAAGCTCACAAAGGCAAAGGAGCTTGGCGTTACGGTCATAGACGAAAACGGACTTTTGGCTATGCTTCATAACTAACCTTTAGAAAGACGCAAAATGAAAGAAATACTCGTTATATTTAAAACCCATTTGGATATCGGATTCACCGATTATTCCAAAAACATACTAAAAAAATACCTTGACGAATATATACCGAATGCCATAAGAGTGGGATATGAGCTTTTGAACACGGAAACTCCGTTTGTTTGGACTGTTGGCTCTTGGCTCGTTTGGCAAGCGCTGAAAAATGACCGCGACGGCATAGTTGAAAAGGCTATCCGCGACGGAATTTTGCGTTGGCACGCACTGCCGTTCACAACTCATACCGAGCTTATGGACCCGACGCTTTTCGCTTACGGAATTGATATTTCAAAAAAACTCGACGAGAGATTCGGGATAGAAACCGTGGGTGCCAAGATGAGTGACGTTCCCGGGCATACCGTGGGTATCGTTCCCCTCCTTGCTCAAAAAGGCGTGAAATTTTTGCATATAGGCGTTAACCCCGCAACTCCCCTTCCCCCCGTTCCGCCGATTTTTCGCTGGCGGTGCGACGGTGAGGAAATCGTCGTTATGTATCAAGGGGATTACGGAGAAAAGGCGGAGCTTTCCGACACGGTTGTGATTTTTGCGCACACAGGTGACAACCTCGGGCCGCAAAATGCCGCCGAGGTCATAAGGATATACGATGAAATTAAGCGCGAATATCCCGACTGCACGGTTAGGGCAGCAACGATTGACGACGTTGCGAGAAAAGCAGAAAAGCTTTCAAATCTTCCCGTTATCGACAAGGAAATCGGCGACACTTGGATACACGGAATCGGCACTGATCCCGAAAAGGTCAGCCGATTCAAAAAGGTTCAAAGACACCTTGCCGCGATTGGCGGCACAGAGCTTGACCTGACCGATTCTCTGCTCTGCGTTCCCGAGCATACTTGGGGAATGGACTTAAAGACGCATTTTCCGTTTGACAGATTCTACTCGCACGCCCATATTCTCAAAATGGAAAGGGAGCGCGAGGATATTGAAAAGTCTTGGCGAGAGCAGCGCGAATACGTGAAAAGAGCCGAGCGGCTGTTTGCAATAACTCCCGATTATCCCATAAGCAAGCCGAGTCTTGAGGGATACACGGAATGCGACGTTCCAACCGATATAAGCTACGAGATAAGCTGGCAGCTTTTTGATAATTCCGATTACGAGAGATACAAGCGGGATTATATGAGGTGCTTTCTTCCGTGGGCTATTTGGGATTTCACCAAGGTCGGACTTGATAACTACACGGGCACAACGCTCACGGCAAGCGTAAAAGCTGCATACGAAAAGGGAGAAGAAAAGCTCTTTTTGCTCGAATTTGAAAAAGAAGCAGTAACGAAATACGGACTCCCCCACTTCTATCTTCGAATACACAAAAATGAGGTGGAGCTGAAATGGTTTGGAAAGCTTCCCTCACGTCTTCCGCAAGCGTTTTGGTTTAAGATGCGCGGACTTGACGAGAAATTTGAAATCAGAAAGATGGGGCGCTGGATTTCACCGAAAAGCATTATCGGCAGCCCCTTGATTTCCGCAACCGATTTCGGCGTTAGAAACAAGGATTACGTAATTGAGAGCCTTGACTGCGCGCTCGTTGCTCCTTTCGGAAGAAGACTTCTCGAATACGGTGCAAAAACCGAAGATGAGGATTTGTATTTCAATCTCTATAACAACGTTTGGAACACGAATTTTCCGATGTGGTATAGCGATGACGCGATATTCCGCTTCCAAATCAACAACAGAAATCAATAAAAAATCCCCTTTAAGCTGAAATTCGGTTTCGAACTGCTTAAAGGGGATTTTGTTATTTACATAAGCTTTTCAAGCGCCGCAATCTTAACGGCGAGAACGAGAATTTCGCAAGCAAGCTTCAATTCCTCGTCCGAGGGGTAGGAGGGGGCGATTCTGATGTTCGTGTCCTTGGGGTCTATTCCGTAGGGATAGGTTGCACCGACTGTGGTGAGGGTTACACCCGCGCGCTTCATAAGCTCAAAGACTCTCTTTGCGGTTCCGGGAAGAACGTCGAGGGATACGAAATATCCTCCGTTAGGCTTCGTCCATTCCGCAATACCGAGTCCGTCAAGCTCATCGAGGGCATTGAGGGTTATATCGAATTTCTTGCCGATGAAGCTGGCAAGCTTTTTCATATGGGCGTGAATATCGTCGGCATTCTTGAAATAGGTGGTGTGACGAAGCTGATTGAGCTTATCGTAGCCTATCGTCTGAACTCCGAGATACGAGGTTATCTGCTTGAGGTTTGCGGGAGAAGCTGCCATCATCGCAACGCCTG
>JAGBUD010000051.1 GCA_017630995.1 Clostridia bacterium | reverse complement strand
GTCCTATCGCAACGTAAATACAAATAACGTTCTTACCCTTTTGGTTTATAATCGTATCGGTTGCAATAACCGTCTTACCGGTCTGTCTGTCGCCTATTATAAGCTCTCTTTGACCGCGGCCTATCGGAATCATAGAGTCGATAGCCTTAATACCCGTCTGAAGCGGAACGGAAACAGATTTTCTCTCGATAATTCCGTATGCCTTTCTCTCGATGGGGCGGTATTCTGCGGCGGAAATGGGGCCTTTTGCATCTATGGGCTGACCGAGTGCGTTTACAACTCTGCCTATCATAGCTTCGCCGACGGGAACCGAAACGACGTTACCCGTGCGCTTTACAAGGCTGCCTTCGCTGATTCCGACGTCGTTACCGAGAAGAACTGCGCTGACGACGTTTTCTTCAAGGTTGAGCGCCATTCCGAGCGTGCCGTTTGAAAATTCAAGAAGCTCGTTTGCCTTGCATTTATCAAGTCCGTGAACCTTTGAAATTCCGTCGCCGACAGAGATAACGTAGCCTATCTCGTCTTGCTCTGTGGCTTTAGAGTAATTTTTTATTTGCTCTTTGATTATCTTGCTGATATCATCAATTTTTGATTGCATTTTATCACCAACTTATTTATAGGTTTATGTTTTTGAGGCTTTCGGCAAAGGTATCAAGTCTTGATTTAACCGAGCCGTCAAGCTGTATTCCCGAATAGCGAAGCTTAACTCCGCCGAGAATTTCGGGTTCGATAATATTCTTTAAAACGATTTTTTTGCCTGTCATATTCGCAAGCTTTTCTGTTATCTTGGATATTTGCGCCTCCGTCATCGGAACAGCCGTTACGGCAGTAACTCGTTCGATTCCGTTATGCTCGTCGTAAAGCTTTGAGTAGGTAGAAATAACCTCGTCAAAGGAATAGACGGCATGCCTTTCACAAAGAATCTTCAAAAGATTCACAACGCAGTAGTGCAGCTTTCCGAATGCCTCGTCTATCAAGGTGAGCTTTTCTGTCTTTTGAATTGCGGGTGTATCGAGAAGCTTTGCGTACTCCGCGTTTTCTGCGAGCGCAGCCTTAACGATTTTGAGATCGTCTCCGACTCGGTCTATCTCGTTTTCCTCCTTTGCAAGAAGAAAGAGCGCATTTCCGTATTCATTAACGTTTCCCATATCAGTTACCCATATTGTTGATAAACTCGTCAATCATAGCTTCGTGCTCGGATTTTTGAACGTCGCGCTCAATAACCGCGGCGGCGATGTCTATCGCCATATCGGAAACCTGATTTTTAACGTCGTTTATCGCTTGCTTTTTCTCAAGCTCTATTTGTTCTTCCGCTCTTTCAAGAACTCTCTCTGCCTTTACGTTTGCTTCGCGTAGTATTTCCTCCTCGCGCAGCTGGGCGCGGCGAACCGCTTTTTTAAGGATTTCCTCGCTCTCCTCGTTTGCGGCGGCGAGCTTTTCCTCGTATTCGGTGCGCAAAGCATTAGCTTCGCTCTGCGAATTTTCGGCATCGGCATACATATCGTCGATTTCTTTCTGCCGTGAGTCTATCATTTTTTTGATAGGCTTGAAGAGTATCTTGCGGAGAAAGAGATAGAGAATAAGCAGATTTATCCACGCGAATATCATAGTGAAGGGATTTATTCCTATGAACGCTTGAAATTCATCTACAGGAAAATTTATTTCTATCATGAATTGCTCCTAGTATTATTTTTGATTTGCGGTAGTGTCCTTTTTCGTAAAAATCAAAGGAAAAGGAGAAGAAGAGCAACGACGAGTGAATAGATACCCGTGGTTTCGGTGATTGCACAACCGAGAATCATGTTGGTACGGAGATTACCTGACATTTCGGGCTGGCGAGCCATAGCCTCAAGAGCCTTACCAACGGCGTTACCTTCTCCGATAGCGGGACCGATAGCACCAAGACCCATACAAAGACCTGCGCCGAGAAATTTTGCGGCGTCAACGATTGAACCAAAAACTGTTTCCATTTTTATTCCTCCAAAAATGTGATTTATATTTTTTAATTTGATAACCGATTAGTGCGGCAAAACGCTTGCCGAGTGAAAATTAAGCAGCTTTCTTTTTTCTGCGTTGCTTTCTCTCCTCGGGTGGAGGGCAAGCCGCGCCGACGTAAACCATTGTCAAAAGCGAGAAAACGAGAGCCTGCACGAATCCTGAAAAGAGGTCGAAATATATCGAAAGGAATGCGGGAATACCAACCTGCAAGAACGGGATTGAAGCAAGCGTTTGAGATATCCAACCGAATGCAAACGAGGTCGCACCCGCAAGGGCTGTATAAATAATCGTTGTTAAAACGCTGCCGCCGACCATATTACCGAAATGACGGAATGCCATCGAAACGGGCTGCGCTATCTCGGAGATAACGTTCATCGGGGTCATAATTATTATCGGCTCGGTAAAGCCCTTGAGCCACGCAAAGAATCCGTAATTCTTAATATTGAAGAACCAAACGAGAACCGACGTAACGAGCGCCCAAGCAAGCGTTACCATAAGGTCTGCCGTAGCCGAGCGGAAAACGTAGGTCATTCCTATCGTGGAGCAGAAGAACGAGGAGAGGAAAAGAGTTCCTATATAGGGGGCAAATCCGCTGTTGTGCTTGCCCATCGTTCCTTCAACGAGGTCGTAAAGCATTGTAACGAGTTTTTCCACGATGACCTGCATTTTGCCCGGTCGCTTTGATATCTTTCTTGTGACGATGAATGCCGCAAGCATTAGAAATACCGTAACGGCGAAGAGGGAAACGGTGGTTTGCGTAATATCAATTTGCAGGGCGCCGAATTTAACTGTGCAGTATATTTTCGCGCCTCTTGCAGCTTCAGAAAAATCCATTACTTGACCTCCGTTTTTCTTTTAATCATTCCCGCCACCATAAGTATAATTCTGTATGAAACGAGCGGAATAAGGGTTGCTATAACGTCAAAGCATGATGGGAGAAGAAACGCCGCCACAAGTGCCGCAACCATTATTATATTTCTCACAATGAAGGATATACGCATCGCGTTTTGCACTCTCATTTTGTTCTGTGCCGCAAATTGCTCCGCGTCCTCGTCAGTAAGCTCGCAATCTCCTCTTTCTGCAACTATCTTGTCAATCGTTTTGTTAACGATTAAGGAAAGTGCGAGAAAGTTAAGAACGGTAATTGCGCTTCCAAGCGCCGCTCCCGTCACTACGGTGTAGGAGAACTTGTTTATTACGAGATATACCGCACAAACGATAAGCGAAACGATTATCTCACCTATTATGAGTGACGTTATTTCAAATACGGGTAGCTTGGATTTTTTCATGTTTCGCCATCCTCCTTGTCTTGTTGTTTTTCGAGTCTTTCAAGCCCCTCCGAAGCCGCTATCACGAATCTTATCATTGAATAAAGTCCGATAATGAAGCCAAGGCTCAATGATATTGCGTAGCTCCATTTTGGAACGTCAAAATTAGCAACGCAGAGATAATTCAAAAAGAAGAATGCTCCGGGCGGGATAATAAGAGTGAAGATTGCTTGAGAAACTATGTTGATAACGTATATCGGGCTCATAAATTTCTTGTACATAAGCTATCAATCGCCTCCTATCACTTTAAAATTACACAATATAAATAATATCATATATTTGCGACAAAATCAATACCATTTTTAAAAGTAATTATTTAGAGTAAAGTTCGCTCTTGCAGTAAAAACGAAAAACGGCAGAGTCTTTGTTGCTTCTGCCGTTTTTGTCGGGTTATTTTACTTTTTGATTTTTATGATTCTTATGCCAAAGGGTGAAATCCTTATGACCTCGTCGGTGGGCTCCCCGCTCTCAATGTCAACTCCCTTGCAAGAAAGACGCGCGGTTTGCTCCTTGTCGGTGTAGTTTTCCGCAAAAACGTACTTGAATTCGTCGTCCTCGCGGCTGTGAGCGGTGACTCCTTCCGCGGCGTCAATTATGTTTCTTTCCACTCCTATGTCGGATATGATTTTCTCCAAAATTACGTCTTTAAGGGCACCCGTGTCACGTGCGGCGAAGTAATAAGCCTTGCCCTTTCCGTATTCGTTAACCGTAAGCGCAGGCTCTCCCGCATAGAAATCGGAGGAGTATTTTGCCAAAACCGTAGCGGTTGTGGGGTGTATTCTTTCCGCATAGTCGCAGGTTTCGTATTCCTTGCCGTCATAGGTTATAAAGTTGCGCTCGTTGGGATAAAGCGTGTCAACCTCCTCGCTCCAAATTCCAAAAACTGATTTGAGGTTATCACCTGGGAATCCGCCAAGATAGCAGAGGTCGTTTTCGTTAACCATTGCGAGTGCGTAGGTTGAAATCAGCGTTCCGCCGTTCTCAACGAATGAGGAGAGTGAATCTATAACCGATTTTGGTGTCATGTAGAGCATAGGAGCGATAACGAGGTCGTATTTCGAAAGGTCGCGCGCCTTGCCGATGATGTCCGCGTCGATTCCTCTCTTCCAAAGCTCTGCGTAAAATGCTTGGCAGGTGTCGAAATATTTTTTGTCTTCGTTTTGGAAGCCTTGGCAATGCTTGAAAGCTATCTCGTTTTCCGTATCAATGATAACCGCAGCCTTAACGTTTGGCATGGTGCCGAGAACGTCCTCGAGCTTTTTGAGGGTTGCGCCAACCTCGCGCACCTCACGAAAAACTCTCGTGTTCTCCGTTCCGAGATGGTCAACAACGGCACCGTGGAATTTTTCATTCGAGCCTCTCGATTTGCGCCATTGGAAATACTGCACCGCGTCGCAGCCGTGCGCAACCGCTTGTATTGAAGCGAGCTTGTGCATACCGGGGCGCTTGAGCTTTGATATCTTCTGCCAGTTGGTATTTGAGGGGGTAGATTCCATAAGCATCAAGGGACGCTGCTTGAGTGAGCGGAAATAATCGTGGAGAATTGCCGTTTCTATAGCAACGTCAACGTGCGCTCTAGGCGAGCTTTCGCTGTGCCAAAGAGGGTAGGAATCCCACGAGATAAAATCAACTCCGCGAGTCATAACGTCGTAATTGAGCTGCGGGTATCTTTCCATAAAGTTGGTGGTTGCGGGCTTATCCGAATACTGACGTATTGCCTTCACCTCGTTTTCGAGGAATCTTGTCGTCTGCTCGGTAACGAATCTGTGCCAATCAAGCTCAAGCGCGGAGAATGAATCTCCGATGGGGGAGGGCGGCTCTATCTCGGAAAAATCCGAATAAGTGTGGCTCCAAAAGGTTGTCCACCATTCAAAATTGAGTTTTTTGATGTCCGCGTTGTATTTCTTCTTGAGGAACTCGCGAAACTCCGCCTTGCAAAGAGGGCAGAAGCAAGCTCCGCCAAATTCGTTTGAAATGTGCCAGCCGATAACGGCGGGGTGATTTGCGTATCTCTTTGCGAGAAGCGAGTCTATTTCAAACGTCTTTGAAAGATAGTAGGGAGATGAGTAGCAATGGTTGTGTCTTCTTCCGAATTCGTTGCGGTGTCCGTCGCTGCGAACGCGCAAAACCTCAGGATATTTGTCCGCCATCCAATGCGGTCTTGCTCCACTTGGCGTTGCAAGCATAACCTTGCCGCCCGCCTCGTGTATTTTGTCGAGTATCTCATCGAGAAAAGAAAAATCGTACTGATTTTCCTTCGGCTCTATTGTGGACCAAGAGAAAATGCCAACGCTCATTTCGTTGCAGTTGGCAAGCTGCATAAGTCGCATATCCTCGTCCCAAATCTCTTTTGTGTCTATCCATTGCTCGGGATTGTAATCTCCGCCGTGAAGAAAATGCTTGAAATCTTCAAAAAGAAACTTTTTCATTGAAATTCTAATCTCCTAAAATTAACTGTAGATAAGGTGGTGTATTGGCTCAAATGCCTCGGGTGTGAAATCTATGCCCAGAGCCTTTGCCAAAAGCTCGGAAACCGTACCGAATCCAACACGGGTGCCGAGGTTTATTTTATTTGCGCCGTTTGAGTAAACCAAAAGCGGCACGTATTCGCGGGTGTGGTCGGTATCGTCGTCGCCGGGGTCGCAGCCGTGGTCTGCGGTGATTATCAATGCGTCGCCGTCCTTGATTTTCTTTGTAAATTCGCCGAGCCAAGCGTCAAAGCTCGAAAGAGCCGCGGCATATCCGTCAACGTCCTGTCTGTGTCCGTAGCTACTGTCGAAATCCACAAGGTTAACAAAGCATATACCCGAAAAATCTCTCTCCGAAATCTTCTCTGCAGTTTTCATTCCCTCCTCGTTTGAATGAGTGGGGTAGCTCTCGGTTATGCCTTTCGCGGCAAAAATATCGCTGATTTTGCCAACGCCGATAACGTCAAGCCCAAGCTCGCATGCCGCGTCAAGCAGAGTTTTTCTCGGCGGCAGAAGTGAAAAATCGCGTCTGTTGGCGGTTCTCTTAAAGGCGCCATTTTCGGTAATGAACGGTCTTGCGATAACTCTGCCAACGCCGTGCTTTCCCGTAAGTATTTTTCTTGCGGTGTGGCAATAGGAATAAAGCGTATCAAGTGGGACTGTCTGCTCGTGTGCCGCTATCTGAAACACACTGTCGGCAGAGGTGTAAACTATAAGCTTTCCGCTTTTTATATGCTCATCTCCGAAGTCCCTTATCGCGTCAGTGCCCGAATAAGGCTTGTTGCAAAGATATCCGCGTCCCGTAAGGCGTGAAAACTCCTCCATTATCTCGTCGGGAAATCCGTTCGGATAAGTCGGCATCGGGGAATCCGAGGCAAGACCGCATATCTCAAAGTGACCCGTTGTGGTATCTTTTCCCTCGCTGACCTCGCAAAGTCTTCCGTATGCCGCCGTCGGAGCATCGCTTTTTTTAAGGTAGTCAACCCCGTCGATATTTCCAAGTCCCATCTTTATAAGATTGGGAATACGAAAGCTCGGTGAGGTATATATTCTTTTGAGTGTGTTGGCACCCGTGTCACCGAATTTTGCGGCGTCGGGCGCTTCTCCGATTCCCAGGGAATCGAGAACTATAAGGAAAATTCTTTTCATATATAAACCTTTGTTTACAATCTGATTGCGGTGTTAAGCGCAATCTCCATCATTTCGGTGAACGAAGTTTGTCTTGCCGCAGCGTCGAGCGCCTCGCCTGTAACAAGGTGGTCGGAAACCGTGCATATTGCAAGTGCGCGTCCTCCAAGGTATGCCGCATTCATATAAAGTGCCGCTGCCTCCATTTCAACGCCAAGGCAGCCGAGCTTTGCCCATTTTGCGCTCATATCGGGATTTGCGTTATAGAAAACGTCGGAGGAGAGCAGGTTGCCAACGTGATATTTCGCGCCGATTTTGTCCGCTTCCTCTATTGCTATTTTCATTATATCGTATGACGCTATGGGAGCAAACGTGCCGTCAAGTCCGTACTGCGTTGCAAAGGCTGACGTAGTTGAAGCGCCCATTCCGAATATGATATCTCTGATTTTGACCTCTTCTGCCATTCCGCCCGCAGAGCCGATGCGAATGATATTTTTAACTCCGAAAATGCTGAAAAGCTCGTATGAATAGATTGCCATAGAGGGCATACCCATTCCGCTCGCCATAACCGAAACTCGCTCACCCTTGTAAAGACCCGTATAGCCTTGAATTGAGCGCACGTTGTTTATAAGCTTTGCGTCGGTAAGGAAGTTTTCTGCAATGAATTTCGAGCGCAAGGGGTCGCCGGGCATTAAAACCGTTTGTGCGAAATCGCTCGGTGAAGCGTTTATGTGAGGTGTGTGAAATTTGTTTTCCATAAGCTTTTCTCCTTTAATAATCGGATATGTTTTCTTCGGATTTTACTATTTTAACAACTCTGCTTGTGCCGAGTCTTGTCGCACCGAGATTTAAAAATCTCT
>JAGBUD010000050.1 GCA_017630995.1 Clostridia bacterium | reverse complement strand
TGCGTCAATTTTAACGACGTACAAATTCTGGATAGTAACCTGCTCGTTACCGTACTGACCTGCCATCTTCTTGTTCTTGAAAATTCTAGCGGGGTCGATAACACCCATAGAACCGGATTGGCGATGAACAGGACCAACGCCGTGAGTCATTCTGAGCTTGTGAAGATTCCATCTCTTGATGGCGCCAGTGTATCCGCGACCCTTCGTAATACCTGTGATGTCGACCTTCTCGCCCTGGGCGAAGGTATCGACGGTTACTACGGAACCTGTCTCGTATGCGCTGCAGTCTTCAAGTCTGAATTCCTTAAGATGTCTCTTAAGAGCAACTCCTGCCTTTTCAAAATGACCGATTTCAGCTTTTGTGAGGTGCTTCTTCTTTGCATCCTTGTAAGCAAGCTGAACTGCTTCATAACCGTCATTCTCAACGGTCTTCTTCTGTGCTACCACGCAAGGACCTGCTTCAATCAGGGTTACGGGTACTACGTTGCCTTTTTCGTCGAAGATCTGGGTCATACCCAGCTTCTTGCCGATAATGCCTTTTTTCATTTTTTCCTCCATTGTTATTGGTTGACGACTTTGAATTTTCGCAAAAGCGATTTCGCCAACGTGACTTTGGTTTTCGGGATTTGAAGCTCCCAATTAGGCTTACGCCTTTATCTCAATCTCAACTCCTGCAGGAAGCTCGATGCTCATAAGAGCCTCTACAGTCTTCTGCTGGGGGTCAAGGATATCGATAAGTCTCTTGTGCGTGCGCATCTCGAACTGCTCACGGCTGTCCTTGTACTTGTGAACCGCTCTCAAGATAGTAACAATCTCTTTGTCGGTAGGAAGCGGAATAGGACCGCTGACTCTGCTTCCGTTTCTCTTAGCTACCTCAACTATCTTCTGTGCAGCCGCATCAATGATAGTGGAATCGTAGCTCTTGAGTCTTACTCTGATTTTTCCCTGTGCCATTTTGTTGTCCTCCTTTTTACGTATTGCTCAACCGTTTTAAGAAGGGCGAGAGGTTTTACACTGTGCCGTGCGTTTCAAAGTTGCACCAACAAAATCAGTTCAGACAGTCAAGCGCGACCGTCGGAACCGACAACGAACACAGCCTGCCATTTAGGCATAACTACTCTTAATTCGCCCGGTTAAATATCGGACATACTCCACGGAAATTCCCTACCTCATGGGTAGCCACCTCCCGCTTCATCGCATATCAAGCCCTTATATTATACATTATAATTCTTTAAATTTCAATAGTTTTTTGCAAAAAAACTCAAAAATATTCTAAGAATTTTCACGAAATCACCACCATTTTTTTGTGCAACATTCACAAAAGTTTTATTTTTCTTTTTGACGTTTCAACCGCTCGGAGCCCTGTTTTTTCTCTTTTTTATAAAACTTTTTTTCTCAATAAAGGGTTTTGTTTACAATTTATTAACAAATGTGTTGTAAAATAACCTATATATAATATAAATGAAGGATTTGGAATCACCAATGAAAAACAAGGCGCACCTTTTGGGAATTTATCTGCCCATTTTTATAATCGCACTGACCGTATCGGTGGTGCTTAAGACCGTAGGACTCGGATTTTTCTACGCGGAAGGATATTTTACGAATAAAATACTCGGAAGTGCGGCATGGCTTTCCGTTGCTTTTGCATCATTTTTCTTCCTTATATATATATGGGTTGAAAAAAAGGACTTAAAGCTTATCCCCTCCTTTTCTTCGCCCGCGAACTATATTCCCAGCGCTATTTTAGGTGCAACAATAATCCCCCTTGCAGTTAAATTTTTCTTTAGAGCAAACGATTTTCTTGAAAAAATCGTAATCGCGCTTGAGCGTTATATAAATTTTGGCAAGACGGTCGGAATTCCTTTATCTGATTATATAGCCGCAACAGACTGGCTGCAAGCCGCAATAGCAATCCTTGTTTTTGTAACCGCAGCACTTTCAATTGTGTATCTTATTTTGAATACGATATTCATAAGAAGCGTGAGCATAAGACGCGCAAAATTCGGACTTACGATAGTTCTCTTCCTTGCTTTTTATGCCGCTTACATTTATTTTGATAACAGCTTTTCCATGAATTCGCCTATCAAAATAACAAACGAGCTTGCATATCTTTTCGCCGCAATATTCTTCCTTTACGAAATCAGGCTTTCGCTTGGAAGAGAAAAATGGCGTTTATATATCGCATTTGGACTCATCGGTGCGATTTTGACGGGTTATGCGTCTATACCCAATTTGGTTATGTATTTTATAACGAAAAATCCTCTTGCCGCATCTGCCGAGGAATTGATTTTAACGTTGGCGCTTTTTGTGTTCATCACATCAAAGCTGTTTTTGACGGCACACCTTACGGAGAAGAAGGAATCCCCCATTTCCCTAAAGCTTCGCGCCCTTTCCGATACCAGAGATGCCGAAATTAACCGCACCGAAGCACAAGACGACGCCCCCCTTGAAGAGGATCAAGAGATAGCTTCCGACGAAAATCAGATATCTATTGACGAAATCGAAAACGAAGAAGCTGCCGATACGGAAATCACAAGCGAAGCCGAAGAAGTTGCGGCAGAGCCAAATCAAATTTTAGACGAAGTTATCGAAAAAGAATTTACCGAAGAAAGCGGTGCTTTTTCAAACGATAAAAAGGAATCTCAAGATGAAGAAAATACTGGTAATTGACGGTAACAGCATTATAAATCGCGCTTTCTACGGAGTAAGACCGTTAAGCACAAAGAGCGGAAAGCCGACAAATGCTATTTACGGAATGATAAATATTATATCAAGACAGCTTAACGCAGTCAAGCCGGATTACGCAGCGGTTGCCTTTGACCTAAAAATTCCGACCTTCCGCCACAAAATGTACGACGGATACAAGCAAGGAAGACACCCCACCCCCGAGGATCTTCTCGCGCAGTTCGCCGACGCAAAGGAATGTCTTGCACTTATGGGATTTAAAATCCTTGAGCTTCCCGGATACGAGGCGGACGACATACAAGGAACTATTGCAAAAATGGCTCACACCGAGGGCGAGGAGCTTGAGAGCTATATTCTTTCGGGTGACCGTGATCTGCTTCAGCTCATAGACGAGAAAACCACCGTCCTTTTGGCATCAAATTCGGATACGTTCGTTATGCACGAGAAAGAATTTTCCGAAAAATACGGAATTTCCCCGTCCGCGTTTGTGGATATGAAAGCCTTGATGGGCGATAGCTCCGATAACATTCCCGGAGTTGCTGGAGTTGGCGAAAAGACAGCGGCTAACCTAATCAAGCTTTTCGGCTCGCTCGATGCAATATACAAAAATATAGACTCAAAAGAAATTTCAAAGGGCGTTCGCGAAAAGCTGCTGCGCGACAAGGAAAACGCATATCTCTCGCGCACGCTCGCAACGATTGAAACAAAGGCACCCGTTGGGGTTACTCTAGACGATATTGCGTACACGGGATTTGACCGTGCGGGGCTCTACAAGAAATTCACCGAGCTTGAATTAAACTCCTTGATAACAAAATTTTCTCTTACGGGAGAGGTCCAAAAATCCGAAGAATCGGAACACGAGTGCGTTCAAAAAAACGCAAGCTACAAAGAAATGAGTGCGGCGCAAATCATAGCTTCTATAGGCAACAAATTCGCCATCTCACTCGACGATTGCGGTGTATATTTATATAACAAAATCGAAACCAACACGGTATTTTTGGGCGAAATATCTGAACTTTCCGAAATTTTCGCAAATTCAACGGTTATTTGCTTCGATGCAAAGAAACTGATTCATAAGCTTCACAAAAGCGGCATTTCAATAGGCAAGAAAACAAGATTTCTTGACCTTATGCTCTACGCATATCTCCTCAATCCGTCAAGCTCCGAGCCGAGCATAGAATCACTCGCTTCAATGTTCATTTCGGTCACGGTGGAAAGAAATTCCCCTTGCCCCGAGGTAATATATGAGCTTGAGCCCATTCTGCGACAAAAGCTTTGCGAGCAGAATATGGAGAAGCTTCTGGACGAAATCGAGCTGCCCCTTATACCTATTCTTGCAGAGATGGAGGAGCATGGCTTCAAAATAAATACCGAGGGAATGCTCGAATATTCCGCCGCACTTTCAACGCTTGCAGACGGACTTAAAGAAAGCATATATATGCAAGCGGGCAAGGAATTCAATATAAATTCCCCAAAACAGCTCGGAGAGGTTCTTTTCGTTGATCTCGGATTGCCCGTCAAGAAAAAGACGAAAAGCGGTTATTCAACCGATGCGGAAACGCTCGACGAGCTTCGCGCATACTCCCCCATAATAGACGACATTTTGGAATACCGACAGGTGACGAAGCTTATAGGCACTTATGCTTCCGCTATGCCCGCCGTGGCAGATGAAAACGGCAGAATACACACGGAGTTTAAGCAAGCTCTTACCGCAACGGGACGCCTTTCAAGCCAAGACCCCAATCTTCAAAACATTCCGATTAAAACGAAGATGGGCAGACAGATGAGAAAATACTTCATCGCAGACGATGGATATTCGTTAGTTGACGCCGACTACTCACAAATAGAGCTTCGACTTCTTGCTCACATTTCGGACGATTACGCGATGTGTAACGCTTTCAGAGAGGGCGCCGATATACACAGAAAAACCGCTTCTGCGGTTTTCGGAGTTCCCGAAGAGGCAGTTAACGAGGAGATGAGAAAACGCGCAAAGGCAGTCAATTTCGGAATTGTTTACGGAATAAGCGGTTTTTCGCTTGCAAAGGATATAGGAACAACGGCAAAGGAAGCCACGAACTATATAAAGAGCTATCACCTAAACTACCTCGGCATTGCCGAATATCTCGAGCGCGTAGTTAAGGAAGCAGAGGAAAATGGATACACCACCACTCCCCTCGGAAGAAGAAGATACATTCCCGAACTTGCTTCACAAAACGGAAATTTACGCGCATTTGGAAAGCGAGTTGCCATGAACGCGCCCATTCAAGGTGCAGCTGCCGACATAATGAAGCTTTCAATGATTAAGGTGCACAAGGCGCTCAAGGAAGAGTTGCCCGAGGCAAAGCTCATTATGCAGGTTCACGATGAGATTATAGTTGAGGTGCCCGACGAAAAGGTTGACGCTTGCAAGGAAATAATAAAAAGAGAGATGGAAAATGCAGTTTCCCTTTCTATTCCGCTAACAGCAGACGTCACGTCGGGAAAAAATTGGCTGGACCAAGAATAACCTAACACTTCAAGGAAAATGCGATACTGTCGCATTTGGACATAACAGAATAAAACGGCATAAGCGGTGTCAAAAGCAGCGCTTATGCCGTTTCCTTATGCAATCTTAATATAACGAGGATTTTCAGCCGCACAGCTATGGTGTTGAGCACTTTTTTAAAGTTGAACTATATTGACATTATATTGCTCCTTTTAAAGTACTAATAATATTTTGACTTATTTATATCTTTGTATTGCATTATTTTTACTTCTATGGTATTATGAGGTAACTAAAAAACGATGGTTTTATCGCGCATATGACTTGCGCACCCACAGAACACTGAAAAAAGAAAGGCGGGGAAAATTATGACCACCGATTCTTTAATTCTAAAGAACAAAGCGATTCCCGACGGCGCAAACGCAATTATTGACAAAGAAACCGAAAACGGCAACGAGGTTTTGTTTGTTATTGTCGGAGATTTGAACCTCAAAGGCAGATATTCAAAAACGGCTCTTATTTTCACCTGGGATTCCGTCATTTATTTTGACGAAAACACGGGTGAAGAGAGTCGTTTTATGTTTTCGGACATGAAGGACGTCGTTTCAAAGCGAATGTACGGAAATGCGACGCTTTCGGCAATAATGCCCGACGGAAAGAGAAAAATATTTTTCCGATACACCTACTCCGTTGCTTCTCTTTGCGATGCTGCCGCGCTCTTTATAAATCATCTCAAAGAGGAAAACTGCAACAGAAACGAGGAGCTTGCAATTATTGCGGTTACCTTTGAACGCGCGCTCAGCGTTTGCCCAAAATGCGGAAGAACGCTCTTGCACCCGGGCGCAGAATGTATTATGTGCCGCTCAAAATTCAAGATAGTAAAGCAGCTCTCAAAATACATAAAGCCGCAAACAAGGAGAATTCTTCTCTGTATTTTGCTTTCGCTCACAACCACGGCACTTGCCTTGATTCCGCCGATGATAACAGGCTTTATCGTTGACGTTGTTTTCCCCGGAGGCAAGGGCGTGTCAAATATTGGGCTTCTAAACACTCTTTCCGAGAGTGTTGGACCGAATTCGACAAAGCTGCTTTTCGTTATGATAGCATTCCTTCTTTCGACGTATATTTTCCAATACGGAATAGGTATATTGCGTGCTTACCTTATGCGTACCGTCGGTGACAAAGCGGTCGCCGCTATGAGAAACGACATATATCTCAAGGCGCAGTATCTTCCGATGAAGTTTTACGATAAAACCTCGACGGGATCCGTAATTAACCGAATTGCAGGCGATTCAGCAACGCTTCAGCAGTTTATGTTAAGAATAACACAGGAAGCGGTTGTTCACGCATTTCAGCTCGTGGGAATCATTATAATAATGCTTACCCTCAACCCCGTGTTAACTCTTTACTCACTTATACCCGTTCTTTTCATCGTAGTGGCAACTAGAATTTTCTCGCTTAAAATACGCCCCTACTACAGAAGAATATGGCGCAGATGGTCTGCGGTTTTCGCAACTCTTGCAGACAGCATACCTTGCATAAAGGTAATCAAATCTTTCTCGGGCGAGGAACGCTCGGCAAGCAATTTTGAGGAAAAGAACAACGAATGGCTCAAAATGGACCTCAAGATAGGAAAAATAGCAACCGCTTTCCCCCAAATAATCTCGTTTATGGTAACCTGCGGCTCGCTTATTATATGGAGCATAGGCGGAACAAAGGTTATTGCGGGCGAGGACGGCTTTTCAGCAGGTCTTATCGTTTCGCTTATTTCCTACGCCTCTATGTTCTATAACCCCGTTACGTTTTTTGCAAACCTTTCGGATTCATTCCAAAGCGCACTCGCTTCAACCGAAAAAATACTTGATATACTTGAAGCAGAGCCCGAAACGCAAGCAGAATCACACACCGTTCCCGATAATCTTAAAGGCAAAATCGAGTTTCTTCACGTTGGATTTTCGTTCGACAGAACCAAAAAGGTACTTGACGACGTAACCCTTACGATAAATCCCGGTGAGGTTGTCGGTATAGTCGGTACAACGGGATCCGGAAAATCAACGCTCGTTAACCTATTGATGAGATTTTATGACGGATACTCGGGTGAAATACTCGTTGACGGACATAACATAAAGAATTTTAACCTTTCGCAGTACCGCGCACAGATAGGATACGTTCAGCAAGAG
>JAGBUD010000049.1 GCA_017630995.1 Clostridia bacterium | reverse complement strand
GCGGCATCTGTGGGGCCGTCGGTGCCGTCAGAACCAACCGAAAACACCGCAACGTTATCTATGCCGCTTATATATTTTGCGGCGGTGAGCGCAAGCTCCTGATTTCTGCCGCCAAGTCCATTTCCCCTCAAATGAACGACAGTTTCCCCGCCGAAGATAAGAACTCTTTTGCTATTTTCCTCACTCTTTGCAAGCCTCGCGGCAAGTTCACCGATATATGCGCCCGCATCTCTTGCTTCGCTATCCATCGAATCGGTCATCACCTCGGCATTGTATCCAAGCGATTCTGCGGCAGACTTTGCCGCAATGCAGAGCCCGCTCACGCTTCCCGAAACACAATGCACCGCATTGCTCACGGATTTGGGCGTTTCGCGCATTATCAGCTGCGACTGCCTTTCCGTCAGATTCAAGGAATACCTTTCAACTATGGCGAGAGCATCCGCGACGCTTGAGCTATCCTCTACCGTAGGCCCCGACGCTATCATATCAAGACGCGAGGATATTACGTCGGAAAGCACGACGGCATAAACGCTTGCAGGCATAATATGCTCGCCAAATCTTCCGCCCTTAACCTCGGAAAGATGTTTTCTTACCGTATTTATTTCTTCGATAGAGGCACCCGAGGAGAGCATTTCTTTTGTAAGAGCCATCAAGTCGTCTAAAGGAAAGTCAATATATTCAAAGAGCGCCGAGCCGCCGCCCGAAACAAGAAAGAGCACGGTGTCCTTCTCCGAAAGATTTTCGGTTATGTCAAGTGCGCGCTTCGTTGCCGCAATTCCGTTCATATCGGGAATAGGGTGAGCCGCCTCGTATATTTCGATATTCCCTATCTCTCCGCGCGAATGGCCGTATTTTGTTATGACAACACCTGCGTCTATCCTCTCGCCGAGAATTTCGTGGGCGGTGCTTGCCATCTGCCACGCGGCTTTGCCTATTGCAACGAGAATCAGTCTACCCTCTGCGGTTGTCATTTTATCGAGCGCGGCTTTGACCGCGCTATTCGGCAATGATGCCTTTATTGCCTCTGTATATATGAATTTTGCATCTTCTTTTAATGACATATCACCCTCGGTTAACAAATATTATTTCCTACATTATATTTCATTTTTTGCCGCGTTGTCAAGCAAAAAATGCGAATATCCTACGCAACACGGTAAGATATTCGCACAAAATTCATTCAGCTTTATTTTTTATCAAAAACAGATTTGAAAGCGCTATAAGCGTTTGCGACGGAACGTAAAATGTCCAAATCAGATTAAACTCGGTATGCGTTAGCTTATAAATTATGGAATCCACTGCTATCGGGATATACATATCTATGAGTGAAAGTCCAACCAGCACGTCGCAAAGCGAGAAAAAAACAAGTCCAAGCGCGAGAAGCGGAGATTTTTTAAAGTTAAAAAACGCAAAGACTATGTTCACGATAAGACTCGCGAAATAAATCATAGATATAAGACTTAACGCATCGGCATTTTCGCCCAGAACTATGAGTGTTAAAAAGAGGGCGAACAAAACGGTTGATACTCGCACGCTGATATGCGTTGCTTTTAGACGCTTGCCGTCGTTTTCAAGCAAAATGCGAAGAAAATAAAAGGTTTGAACCGCAGAAAAGAAAATCATCGCAAGAAGCCTTTGCTGCTCTGCCATAAGCACAAGGCAAACATCGGCACACACGGTGAAAAGAAGCGCAACAGACGTAAACACGCTTTCCTTTCTCTTTATGGTGAACACAAGGGCAAAAAGCGCCGCCACGGCAACCGAGGAAAACGAAAAGACTCTTTCGCGAAGTCCACCCGAGCATTGAATCAAAATAAATAAAATCGTTTCAAGACAAACGAACGCAATCGCAAAAGCCAATTGCGTTCGTCTCATTTTTGTATTAGACATTCTTTAATTTCCTTTGATTTATAGAAGCGGGAGCCTTTGTTATTGCAAATTGAACGCCGAAAATAAGCGAAGCACCGATTGACATTCCGAGAATATAAAGGAAAAGGAAAATCGGGTACGGCACGGCTTGATAAATGCTTGAAAAGACGGGAAGCGTGCAATCGTAATACGGGCTTACGAAGAACATATTAAACGTATCGCCTATACCGTTTTTCATAAAATAGGCGTGTACCGCAAAGTTGAGTAGCATAGCTCCGCAAAACAGAACTACAAACACGGGAATTGCGGAAAGAAAATACTTAAAGCCAAATTTTCTTCTGTTGTAAACCGCAAAATATATGCCGAGAACGAGCTGCGATCCGTGGTGAACCATGGTTTGAATATTGATACCTATGGTTTGGATAAAAACGTCACCGGGATAGATGAATACGACAATTCCGCCTATCAGCGAAAAATACGTCATAAAGGCAATACAAGCATTGCGCACCTTGCCGTTATTCAAAAAGGCAATAAACGGCAAAACATAAAGCGGCATTGAGCAGAATTGATACGGGAATGAATACCACGCGTAATCCCAAATCGGATCACCCTCGTTATAGTCAAAAGCAAAATTTATCTGCTTATATACCTCAAGCAATAAAAT
>JAGBUD010000048.1 GCA_017630995.1 Clostridia bacterium | reverse complement strand
GCAACCTGAACCTCGGGGGAGCCGGTGTCTCTCTCGTTGATCTTGTACTCTTCGATGATCTGAGTCTTGGTTTCCTTTGAAATCATTTTGTCTTCACCTTTCTTAATATTTTTCTCCTGTGCCCAAGTAAAACGCGGGTGAATCGCCTATACCACGAAAAGGAATAATTCCTAAGCAGAGTATAGGCCATACGCATTACTGAGGCATAGGCCAAATGGTATTATAACATAAACTTTTAAAAAAGTAAATAGTTTTTGCAAAAAAAGTTTTATTGCGCCTTTACAGCTTAAAATCAATCAAGCTTCGGCATCTCGGCGCGCGGATTTTTCTCAACGAGAAAGAAATAAGGCGAACTTGGTGAATTGAGTATGCGAATTTCCGTCGGGCAAATCTTAAATCGCGACGTTTTTTCAAAGTATTCGCGGAGCATTTCCCCCTCGAGAGCTCCCTCCTCGTGCCCGGGATACACCGCGATTATAAGCGCTCCGTCAGGCTTCAAAAGCTCGATTGCCGCTTCAACCGCAGGCATAGTAGTTTCTCTCATGGTCGTCAGGGCCTTCTGTCCGCTGCCCGGTAAATATCCGAGATTAAACATCCCGGCATCTATCGGCTCCTTGACGTAATCCTTTACGAGGTGATGAGATGCACATATAAGCTTATAATTTTCCGGCGCTCCCGCCGCGCGAAGCCTTGCCTCGGTTGAAGCAAGCGCCGCCTCTTGAACGTCAAAGGCGTACACTCTGCCCGTTTCTCCGACCGTTTCCGACAAGAAAAGCGTGTCGTTTCCGTTTCCCATTGTGAAATCAACGGCAACGTCTCCCTCCGAGAGATGTTCAAGAATAAATTTTTTATGAAGCTCCTTCAAATCAACCATTGTTCCCCTCCAAGTCCGCTTTAGGCTCAACGAATGCCGTAAAATTGGTTTTGTAAATTACGTATCCGGGCTTTGAGCCGATGGGCTTTTTAACGTTTTTGACTCTTGTATAATCAACCGCGACGGGTGCTGCCGCCGCTTTTGAATAGTATGCCGCAAGCTGCGCCGCCTCAGTGTAATCCTCGGCGGACGGCTCGTCCTTACCCGTTAGCATAACGACGTGCGACCCCGGCATATCCTTGACGTGAAACCAAACGTCGTCCTTGGTTGCGATTTTAAAGGTCAAATGCTCGTTTTGTATGTTATTTCTTCCGACAAGGACGGTATATCCGCCGCTCGTCACAAATTCCATAGGTTTAAGGCGCACCTTTTTTTGCGGCTTGTAATTTTTTAGTTTGGAAGAATATCCTGCGCGGTAAAGCTCCTCGCGAAGCTCTGCAATATCCTCCTCGGTTTCTGCTCTGTCAAGGAATGAGCGAACACTGTCAAGATAGAGAAGCTCGCTTTCCCAAAGCTTGATTTGCTCGGTCAAGACCTCTTTTGCCTTTTTGGCTTTGTTGTAGAGCTTATAATACCTCTGTGCATTTTGCGATGGTGAGAGCCTTTGGTCAAGGGTGATTTCTATTTCGGGACATTCATCGGAATAATAGTCAACGCAAGCAATCTTTTCCATTCCGCGCTCAATCCTATAGATGTTTGCGGTTATGAGGTCGGCATGCTTTTTATACTCCGCCCCCTTTTCGCTATCAAGAAGCGATTGGCGCTGAAGTGCAAGCTTTTTTTCCGTTCTCGTTATCGCGTTGTTGATAAGCAAAATCAAATCGTGCGCTCTTTGCCTGATTTTTTCGTGCCTATCCTTTTCCATAAAATAATTATCGAGAAGAAGCGAAAAATCGTCAAAATGCGCGACTGTTGCGGCGTCGCCGAGATAAGTTATGTTCATATAAGAATAGTCTATCGGCTTCCCCTCAAGGTCCAAAGCCACGGTAGGCTCATACACGTGGTCACGCAAAAGCTTATGCCAACTTAACATTACATTTTTGAATTTTTCAACGTTAATATTTGACACGGGCACGTCGTTTTGCGCTGTAGCTTTGAAAACAAGCTCTCTGGCTATTTGAGTTGCGATACCGCCGTAGGTTGAGGTTATAAACTTCTCGGCAGTTTTCTCACTCGGAAAAAGATTAAGATTTTGAAGGAAGATTTCCTCATCAAAATCAAGCGGAGATATTTTGTTTTGCGCCACGGGCAATTCATATTTAAGGCCCGGAATTATCTGCCGGACCGTGCTTTGAGAGAAATCAATAAATTTCAGCGCGGAGATTATTTTATCGCTCTCATCGACAAAAACAAGGTTTGCGTATTTTCCCATAATTTCGCAGACGAGCTTTCTTTGAACGGAAAAACCCATATCGTCATAGCAAGAAAGGGTGAAAACCGCGATTCTATCGAATCCGGGTTGCTCGATTTTCACTATTCGCGCGCCAATCAAATGCTTGCGGAGCAGCATACAAAACGCGGGAGCTTTTTGCGGATTTTCCTTTGCTATGCTTGAAAGCTGCAAGCGCGGCGCGTTGGGGCCGACGTTAAAAACAAGTCTTGCATTATTTCTTCCGCAATGAATCACAAGGTCAATCTCGTCATTTTGCGGCTGGAGCACCTTTTCTATTTTCGCGTCGGCAAAGCGCTCCGATATTTCAAAAAGCACCGCCCTCATCATACAAGCGTCAAATGCCATTTATTCTTTTACCTCTTCCGAAAGAAAACGCAAAAGCGCTTCCCTATCATTTTTTATCTCGCCTTTAGCTACCGAAATCAACGTTTGATTTAAAATCTCGCCTATTTTCTTGCCGCGATAGCCCAGTGCGGCTGCGTCATCACCGCATATTTGAAGCTCCTTTACCGAAAACGGAGCATCGGAATTCAAAACGGCGGTAAGTCTTTCCCTTTTCTCTACGTTTTCCCCAAAGAGAAGAATTTTCAATTCAACCGCAAGAATTGAGGATTCCGCCCCCGCTTTTATAACGAGCAAATTCATATCCGCTTCGCTATCTATCGGCATATTAAGACATTCGAGCGCTGACACGCCGATTCGCTTTGTTTTGGAATCGGTTTTCATTCTGCCGCAAAAATCGGCAAAACGCGCGGCGGCGCTTTCGCCCGTGGCGGCAAAAAAAGCTAGCTCTCTGACGTTTGGATTTGTATCTAAAAAGCGTTTTTTATCAAGCACGGGCAGATTTTCGCCAATTATATATTCGGATATTATAACTTTATATTTTTCTATGACGTCATAGGAATACATACCCGACAAAAGCTTTTTCCATTCGGTATATATTCTCTCTGCCGAAACCGAGCGCAAGAGATGCGCCTTCGAAAATGCGGCGCGTGAGGTGCACTCCTCTATCTCAAATCCGAGCGTTGCCGAAAAGCGAATTGCTCGAAGAATACGCAATGCGTCTTCCTCAAATCTTATTTCGGGTATTCCGACTGCGCGAATAATTTTGTTTTCGATATCAGATATACCGTCGAATTTATCTATAAATCCGTCGTTTTCGTTATAAGCGATAGCATTCATTGTAAAATCGCGGCGTGCGAGGTCCTCATATAAAGAACTTGTGAAGCTCACGCTTTTCGGACGGCGGTGATTCTCATATTCACCATCAACTCTATAGGTTGTGACCTCATAGGGCATTTCGTCCGCAATAACCGTCAATGTGCCGTGTTTTATGCCCGTTTCGATAGTTTTTTGGTCAAAAAATATCGTTTTCATTTCGTCGGGCGTTGCATTTGTGGTTATATCGTAATCAACTGCATTTTTTGAAAGAAGGAAATCGCGCACGGAGCCGCCGACGATATGACCAGCCTTCCCGTTTTCTTCAAGTCTTTTAATTATAAATTCAGCACCGCTTGGCAATTTAATCATAGAAAATCTCCTCCTTCCGTTTAATTTATTACAGTATAGCACGAATCCTTCGATTTGTCAAAACCCTATTGACAATTTTTTACGCAATATATATAATTGGATATAGAAATATTAGGCAAATCCGGAAGGAAACCGAGATATGACGTACAACACACGAAAAATCAGCGAAAAGGTCAAAAACTTGCGCGAAAAATTCATAATTTCCCTCTCAATCAGCATTGTGCTTATTATTTGCGCGATAGCTTTGATTATCTTCAGACGGGAAACCAACGTTATATTCGCATCTGTTGCTTGCATTGCCATGCTCATTTTTATCATTGTAAGGCTCTTTCTTAATTTTCACCCGAAAGTGCTTTTTTCGCATGAGCTTGTCGGCACCAATATAAAGGAGCACGAATTCGTTACCTCCGACAGAAGAAAATCCTTTGCTTACAGAAAAAGAATAGTTCCCTATGCAAAAGAGAATTATTCGGGTATTTCGGGCAACGTGCAAAGAACGAAGCCTCCGACAAACGCAATAGTTTATCTCCGGCTTTCAAACGGTGACGTTACCTACATAGACGGACTCACAAATGCGCAAACGGATATTTACGAGATAGGCGATGAGCTGACGCGCTATGCGGGAACAAAATATCCCATAATCACAAGCAGAGCCGCGGAAAAGCTGCCTTGCCCGATTTGCGGCACTGTCAACAGAAACACCGACGAAAGATGTATTGCGTGCGGACTTGAAATTTTAAAATAACCAAAAACTTATTTATATAATAATTTGCATAAACAAACGGCATAAGCACACTGATTTAACAATGCTTATGCCGCTTTTTTATTATGATTTCAAGTAATGCTTGATTTGCTCTGCTTTTTCGGTTTTGTTATGAGCATAGCAACAAGGACTGCCGATGCGCCCGCAAAAAGCTTTCCCGCTATCATAGGCAAAATCATTTCGGGACATTCCGCCGCTGTGTATGCAAGGTGGTCGCCGAGAGCAAACGAGGCGGAAACCGCAAATGCCATATTGACAACCTTTCCCCTTTTATCCATTTTTTCGATTGCGGAAAAGACGACGAGAGAATTGACAAGTCCCGCAATCAATCCGAGCATAGATTCGCCGTCAAGCCCGAGCTTTTTGCCAAGAAAAACGAGCGGACGGGACAAAAGCTTATTTACAACGAACATAAGCGGAAACGCACCCGCAAGAACGAGAGATATTTTGCCTATCGTCACGAGTGTTTCGTCTACGGGAATAACGTCCTTTATGGGATTTACGTCTAAAAGAATCGACATAATGGAAAGCATCAATCCGATAACGGCTATAGCACCGATAATCTTTCCGAATACGAAAAAGACCTTTATTATAACCTTTTCAAACTTCCATATTCCAATAGCTATAATCAATGCGAGCGGTAGCGTTGGAAGAATGTTTACAAGAACGAAAAGGATGTTCATTTTGGCGAAAAGTCCGCCAACTAAAATTCCGACGGGGACGGTTAGTATTC
Source organism: Clostridia bacterium (assembly GCA_017630995.1). Next base: position 2,085 of record JAGBUD010000048.1, on the reverse strand, counting down.
CGCAAAGAATTCCCTTTGCAACCTCCGAGGAATCCTCTTTTTTGGTCATAGCCATTGCGGTGGGTATTGTGAAGCTCACGGTTACGCCAAGCATAGAGGAAACGATTATTCCGCCGAGCCGGGCGGCGTCCTCACTTGCCGCAAGCTCCTTTGCAAGAGGCAATCCGCCCATATCGCAAGCAAGGAGCGAGCCGGCAAAAATCGCGGGATCGGAGCCTATAAATTCATATACGGGCGCAACCACGGGAAGAAGCAACGCCGCCGCGGCGCGAGAAAGGAAGATTATGCCCGCCATAGTCATAATAAGCTGACCGATGGTGAGTATTCCCTTTTCAAATTCTTTTCCAAGCCCAAGCTTTGATCCGAATATTTTGTCAATTCCGCCTGCAACGGCAAAAATCACCATTATTCCGATGATAACAGTTTCAGCAGTCAAAATCATTTGCCTCGGTTTCTTACGTATTTTTCACTACTGTGAAATTGCGATAGCTTTCCGCTTCTTTATTGCAGAAGAAATGATAAACGGCAAATGAATAAAAAGCACCAATATGCACGCGATTGCGGCAAGGGTTAAGAAATATACATACCAACCGTTATTCAAGTTAAGCAATGGGAGATTTTCCATTGGCGGAACACGCAAAATGAGAAAATTGGTTTTATACTGTTCAAGCACGCTGTTCATAAGGAAAGCAACGAGCGTTACACAAAGCAAAAGCTTCAAATTATTGAAATATGCTTTTACGGAAAGGTCAACCTTTTGAATTATGGCAAGATAGAGACCGTAAAACACGAGCATTCCGTGAATGAGCATATATTGCCAAACACGCGGCACTTCGGGATTAACGCCCTCCGTGGGTATGATGAGCGCCATTGCCGCACCGATGAAAAGACAAGGCACCATAAAGCTCTTTAATGCACCGATAACCTTTTCGTTTTTTATTATATTGGTCAGTATCACAGTGTATATCATTATCGAGCAAAGGTGAAAGGAAAGCTGGGTTTGGTTAAGGATATATCCGCCAAACTCCGATTCTTTCATTGATAGCGACATATGAAATATTTTGAGGACTATAAGGGTTATCATTCCCGTTTTTTCTACGGCACGCGAGGAAAGGTTAAGCTTCTTAATTAATATCAGCGCTGCGGCTATCATCACGCCGATTGCGCCGAGCCAAATAAAATGCCCCAAGGTAAACATATTATCCTCCGAGATGTTTTTATTGAGAGTGTCATCAACAGTATAGCACATCACTTTTAAAAAATCAACTTACACCAATAAGAAGCTTTGTAAAATGTTAAAAAAAGCGAAAAAAGAGGTGTAAATAAAGTAAAAACGACAAGCTTTTGCAAAAGCTTGTCGTTTTTTGGCAGGGGTAGCAAGATTTGAACTTGCGAGTGAAGGAGTCAAAGTCCTTTGCCTTACCGCTTGGCGATACCCCTATGACCGTATCATTATATCACAGTTTTTTTGCCGTGTCAATAAGTTTTGGCGTTTTTATGATTTTTATTTTATATCAACATTTAATGCGGAAAGTATTTAGGTAAAAAAAGCAAAACTTTTGTCGCTTGCTATTGATTTTTAAATTTTAGTGTGATAAAATACAACTACTTTAAATTTTAGGGAGAGGGACCAAATGAAAAAAATGCCGCTTTTCAGCTTAATATCCGCGATGTCCATATTCGGCACGATCGGTATTTTCGTGAACTTTATTCCCTTTCCATCGGGATTTTTGGCAACCTCGCGCGGTGTAATAGGCTCACTTTTTGTCGTTTTGTTTTTGCTCATTTCCCACCGCGGAATAAATTTTTCTGCTATAAAGAAAAATCTGCCCCTACTTTTGATTTCGGGCGCTTTTATAGGAATGAACTGGATGCTTCTTTTCGAAGCATATAAAAAGGCGGGAATTCCGATTGCAACGCTTTGCTACTATATGTCTCCCTTGTTCGTTACCTTTCTTTCGGCTATATTTTTCCGTGAAAAACTCACACCAAAGAAGATAGCTTGCGTTTTGGTTGCGGTTGCGGGTATGTTTTTTGTAAGCGGAGTTATTGGCGGAGAAATTCCAAAGGGCTCGGTGCTTATAG
>JAGBUD010000047.1 GCA_017630995.1 Clostridia bacterium | reverse complement strand
TTGCTCTCTTATGATAAAAAATAAGAACCATAACTCGATAGATTGTATCAAAATTATGGTTCTTATTTGGCGGAGAAGAAAGGATTTGAACCTTCGCGCCGGTTGCCCGACCTACACCCTTAGCAGGGGCGCCTCTTCACCACTTGAGTACTTCTCCATACCGTACAGGTGGGTGTTTCATTAACCTGCCGAATTATTATATCAAGTTTTTTCGATTTTGTCAATAGCTTTTTTGAATTTATACCACTTTATTTTTTAAACATATTGACATACCCCGAAATTTATGATATCATACATAAGCGCGGAGCAATCGCAAAAGCGAAGCTTCAAAGTCTTACCGAATTGAAACTTTAAGACAAAAAACTTAATATGCAGGGGTGTTGGAATTGGCAGACAAGCAGGCCTCAGACACCTGTGTTTTTAACATGCGGGTTCAAGTCCCGTCCCCTGCACCAAGTAAGAACAACTCGAGTTTATCTCGGGTTGTTTTTGCTTTTCAAGACGGGATTTGAAGGGGAGCGGTAGTGAATGACAGCCTAAATGGCTGTCAGAGCCGCGGAAAGGCTTTGCCCGCAGGCAAAGAAGTCCCGTCCCCTGCACCAAAATGAAAAGGCAGACCTTATCGGTCTGTTTTTTTGTTTTGGCGGATAACAAGGGTGCAGAACCCACCTCCGAGGCTAACTAAAGCAATGAACTTTCGCAAGCTGCATGCGCGCTCGCCTTTGTTCGTTCTATGCGAGAGCTGTTCAACTTCCCGTCCCCTGCACCAAAATGAAAAGGCAGAGCTTTTTGCTCTGCCTTTGGATTTAGCTTTTATTAGTTTTGGATTTAATTGCGGTGAGGGCTTTATCAAACCAACGCTCGCCTTTTTTGTTCTTGATGAGGTCGCAGACGGTGAACAGCGCGAAATATAGCAGCATTGCAACGGCGGCAATCAGCGGATATCGCAAAAAGGCTGCGCCATCAAAGGGTGAATGGATAATAAACATTGAGTTGACGTCGTATGCCGCTTCGACGGATACGAGCACCTTGAAAATCAGGTTGCAATAAAGACCGATTACGTACATTATCACAACGGAAATAAACATATTTTTGAGGTTTTGCCACATATCAATGCGCACCTTGCCAAAGACGAGAAGCAAGAGCACGTTGAAAAGTAGAGTTGCGTGGGCAACTATGCTCTTCGTTATTTCGTAATCCTTTAGCGTGGGATTCATTATGAAATCCACGTTTGCAAACATTCCCACCAACGTGGAGAATATTCCGAACCAAAAGATATAATCGACAAGAAGCCTTTTGAGCTTTGACGACTCGTTTTTGATAAACGGAAGAATGAGGCAAGACCACATAACCACGTTACACGGGTAGATAGGTAAAATCAAATTTGGCGTTTCCTTTAGGTAGGCGATAGCCTCACCGCCCGTGATGAATCGGAAAATAAAGGTGCTGTAATGGAATATTATCGTGACAAGCGCCGAGATGAGCAGCAATGAATTTTGCATTTTTTCAGACTTAACCGTTTTCTTAACGAGAAACAGAAGTGCTGCTATTATAACAAGCAATATGAAATTGAAAATTGTTAAAGTTAACATACAGTCCCCTAAAGATAGCTAGCGTGTGATTTAAAATAATTATATTACAACCCGCGACAAATGTCAATCACAGAATATAAATTTTCTTAATTTAAAAACCGAGATAGATACAACACCTATCTCGGTTCTTTTTACGCAAGCCTTGATTTGAGGAAATCGGCGGCGAGGGTTATATCGCCCTCGGCGTCGTCGCCGCACTCGCGCTCTATGGTGAGAAATCCGTCAAAGCCTATCTCAAGGAGCGCCGCGAAGTATTTATCCCAATCGACATCTCCCTCTCCGAGAGGAACCTCGCGGAATCCGCGGCAAGCATTCAGCGCTTCGACGCCGCCAACCGCAAATGCGTGGTATACCTCGGTGGGTGACTGATTTTTGTCAATCATAATTCCGTCTTTTGCATGAGTGTGAACTATGTAATCACGAAGCATATAAACCGCCTCGACTGCGTCCTGCCCCGTTACCATAGTGAAGTTTGCGGGGTCGAGGTTTACTCCGACGCCGCCCTTGGTGTCCTTTAGGAATGAAAGGAGGGTTGCTGCCTTTTCGGGCCCCGTTTCGATTGCCATTGTGACTCCCTTTTCCTTTGCGTAAAGTCCGCATTCGGTGAGTGCAGAAAGCATTACTCCGTATCTTGCGTCGGTTTTATCATCGGGAATCACTCCGACATGGGTTGTTACAACGCTTGAGCCGAACTCGCACGCGAGGTCGATTATTCTCTTTGTTTTCTCTATTCTTTCGGCATTGTCTGCCTCTATTTCAAAGCCATAGCCACCCATATCTCCGCAAAGCGCAGAAACGGTAAGTCCAAGCTCGGAGAGCTTTGCCTTGTAGGTATCCTTTTGCGCGGCGGTAAGGGTTTCGGGCGAGAAGCTTCCCGTTGTTGCGTATATCTGAACTCCCGAAAGTCCGAGGCTTGCAGCCTTTTCAATAGCTTCAAGGTGGCTGACCTTAAAGCAATCCGTAATTACTCCGATTTTCATTATATCACCTCTTAAATTTCAACGGTTGCACCGAGGTTTTCGTATGCCTTTATGAGAGCGGTACGAATAGCCATTACCTCGAGGGTATCTTCCTTTGACACGGGTATCTCCTCGGTTTCAAAGAAGCAGAGAATTTTCTCCATAAGTGCCGCGAAGAAATCCGATTCAAAGGCTACCTTTTCCCCGCCGTCTGCCGAAACGGAGAACGAATTTGTGGGACAGTAGCTCAAGGTTGCCGCGCGTCCGTCGCTATAGGAAACGCTTGTGACGTACTCATCGCCCACCTTTTCGACCTTGAGAGCCGAAGCACCTCTGCCGAGGAGGACAACGGCAATCTCAATTTGGTGAATGATATATTCGGGGAGGTTACTTCCGCCGCCCGTTACGTTAACCGTTTTTGCCGAGCCGATAGCCGAAAGCTCGCTTGCATAGCGAAGCGCCGAGGTTGAGAATATGGGAGCGCCGAATTTCTCCGAAAGCGCGAATATCTCCTTTGCCTCATCGAGATTTGGCGCAAAGGTTTTGTCGATATACGTGCGCTTTCCGCCTGCCAATGCCTCGCGCGCGAGCGCAAGGTGCTCCTCGGGGTCGGAGGGGGCGAGGATAACGAGGAAATCCGCCTTTTGTGCTATTTCCGCAATGCTCGCACATCTTTCAACGCCAAAATTCTTGCACCACTCGTCTGTTGTAATTTCGTCAAGCGGTGACACGTCACGCAAGGCATACGCATATTTGACCTCGTAATCAAGACCGAGGCGCGCGCTTGCTTCCTTTATCCACGCGGGATAATTATTTGCGTGCCATTCGCTGATATAGTAATCAATAAATCCGATAGCTTTCATTAAAACGAAACCTCTGCCTTCTTTGCGCTCGATTCATAGAGAGCATCGAGAAGCTTTGCGCTTTCAAGAATGTTAACGATATTGTTCTTATCCTTAACGCCCGAATTTACCGACTCGATGAACGCCTTGTCCTCGCAGTAGTACATATTAGGAATCTCGGTGGTGTCAACTGCTCCCTCGAGGGTTTCGCCCGACCACATAGTGAAGTGGTCGCCGTACGCGAGGCGAACGCCCGCCTTGTCACCAAGGAAGTCAACGTACATTTCGGGAACGTCAACGTTCTGCGCCCAAGCGCCCGTAAAGGAAATGCTTGCCTTGTCTGTTCTTACGTATCCTGTTACGAAATCGTCAACGTCGTTCGTTCCGTTTTCGATATCTGCAGTGTCCTCTGCCCACATTTCCTTATACTTATAGGCTTTCATATCCTTTGCAAGCTCACAGTAAGTGTCGCACGTTACGTTCTTGAGCTTTGCGCCGCCGATAGCATAGAGCGCGAGGTCGAGGAAATGGATACCCCAATCTATAAGCACTCCGCCGCCCGACTGCGACTTTGTGGTGAATGCGCCGCCAAGACCGGGGATAGATCTGAAGTGGCGGAATGAGATATGAATGTGATATACGTTTCCAAGCTCACCGCCGGCAATCTTATCGTGGATAAGCTCAACGGATTTTTGATATCTGTTACAAACACCGATATTAAGGATTTTGTTCTGCTTTTCTGCCTCTGCCGCCATTTCGCAAGAGAGCGCGTAATTTACCGTTATGGGCTTTTCGCAGAATACGTGCTTGCCTGCGCGAAGCGCGTCCATCGTTATCGTGTAGTGTGCATAGTTGGGGGTGAGGACGTAAACTGCGTCAACCTCCTCGTCACGAAGAGCAACGTTATAATCGGTGATAACGTTTTCAACGGTGGGATATTCATTTTTTATAGCTTCCGCCTTTTCCTTTATGATGTCGCACGCATACTTGATACGAACGTCGCCAAGCTTTGTGAGCGCGGGAAAGTGAGCAATGTTTGCAATTCTTCCGCAGCCGATTACCGCAACAGTTGTCATATTTTTGGGTCTCCTTTGAGGTATAATTTGTGTTTTAGATTTCTACGTATATATGATAACACACTTTTTTACGTTCTGCAATAACAATCTTTTGTGTTATTTTTAGCATTTTTTTGTTTTCTCAAGAAAATCGGAGTTTTCGGCTTGCTTTTAGTTTGGTTTTATGTTGACAAATCATTTTCGTTTTGATAAAATGAAGACACGGGAGGTGCGCTATGAAAAAGGCTTATCACATAAACAACGACTTTATCAAAAATCCGCACAGACTTGGAGATACATACCTCGTTCAGCTCGGCAGACTTTATGCAAACGATGCCGTCACGGTTTCGCCGCATATGCACCTGAATTGGTTTGAGCTTACCATAGTTACGGGGGGCGAGGGATTTGTTGGCACGGGCGGAGTTGAGCTTCCCGT